>CAZEMY010000006.1:15824-21957 GCA_964513405.1 uncultured Desulfobulbaceae bacterium | reverse complement strand
ATCGGCAATTTAACGGTCACTGCCCTCGCCACGCTCATCGGTAATTTGCTTGGGAACCGGTGATGCGGGGCATTATAAATAATTATTTCCGATAATATCGTTGAAAAATTAACATTTCCCCCCTTGCAAAATTAACAGATAATATTACAATGATAGAGAGAAAGACTTAATATTTTCCTTTCTATCTGTTTTTTCGCTCTTTAAAAGTAGATTTTTTGCGACAAAAGTTCCTGGCTATATGATTTTTCTGCCTGGGGTCGTTTTACTCAACATAAAGAAAATATTAATCACATAAAAACACTGCGTTCACAGAACGAAGATGGCAAAACAAGAAAATAATCACCAGACAGATACCCTGATAAGGGGTGAGGATGACCTACAGGAACCTCCCCTTTACAAAGTAATTCTCCATAACGATGACTACACCACCATGGATTTTGTGGTCATGATTCTGGAGAGAGTTTTCAACAAGACCACAGAAGAAGCCACTAGGGTCATGCTCAATGTACACCTCGAAGGCCATGGAACCGCTGGTGTCTACACCCGTGAGGTAGGCGAGACTAAAACAGCCACTGTTCACAAAATGTCCAGAAAAAGCCAGTATCCGCTGAAATGTACCTTGGAGCGGATAGACTGATACTAAAATTATAATATCATATAACGGTTTAAGTGACGATATGTTAAGCAAAGAACTTGAGACAGCCCTGATCAGGGCAATACGGGAAGCCAAATCACACAGGCATGAGTATGTCACAATTGAACATATGCTTTTTGGTCTTCTCCAGGACGATCTGGCCCGCCACATTATCGACAAATGTGGCGGCAGTCATGAAACTCTAAAGCAACGGTTGGAAGAGTTTTTCATCAGCAACATGCCCATCATGAAAAAAGACGGGACTGTGGAACCGGCTCAAACCATTGCCTTTAACCGGGTCTTGCAGCGAGCGGTCAACCATGTCCAGAGTTGTGGGAAGAAACAGGTGGATACCGGTGATGTTCTGGTTTCAATTTTCACGGAGACCGAGTCCCATGCGGTTTTTTTCCTCGGTTCAGAGGGGGTGGGCAGGCTTGAGGTGCTGGAGTATATCTCCCACAACATTCCGGAAAATTTCCAAAAAGAACCTCTCAGACAGGTACCCAAAAAAAAGAAACAGCAGGCATCTAAAAAGAGTAACGACCCGCTTGAAGAGTTCACGGTCAACTTTGCAGAACGGGCAGCGGCAGGAAATATTGATCCCCTTATCGGTCGTGACAACGAAATCAGACGGATGATGCAGGTTCTCTGCAGGCGCAGGAAAAATAATCCCCTCCTCGTCGGAGAACCTGGAGTAGGTAAAACAGCCATGGCGGAAGGACTTGCCCTGCGTATCCACGAAGATACTCTCACTAGGAGTGAAGAGGAAAGCAACCCGGACAAAATGGTTCCTGACCTGCTCAGCGGCACGGAAATATATATGCTGGATATGGGAAATCTGGTTGCCGGTACCAAGTACAGAGGTGATTTTGAGAAACGATTGAAAAATATCATCAACGCCATCGAAGAGAAAGACAACGCCATCCTCTTCATTGATGAGATGCACACCATTATCGGAGCCGGGGCAACAAGCGGCGGCCCCATGGATGCCTCCAACCTGCTAAAACCTGCTCTCCAGGCTGGAACAATTCGCTGCATAGGCTCTACAACTTACGAAGAGTACCGAAATCATATCGAAAAAGACAGAGCATTGTCACGACGATTTCAAAAAATTGATATTGAAGAACCAAGTATTGAAGACACCTGCGGAATTCTTACCGGCTTACAGTCAAGATATGAGAAACACCATCAAATCAAATACTCAAAGTCGGCTATCCGGGCAACCGCTGAACTTTCTTCAAGGTATATAAACGACCGTTTTCTTCCGGATAAAGCGATTGATGTTATGGATGAAACAGGTGCCTCATTTCGCCTGTCGAGAAAAACCGGCCAAACAGTTGCTGTCAAGGATATAGAGCTAATAGTTTCCAAAATGGCAAGGGTACCGGTAACAACTAAGAGCAACGATAACACTAAGGGATTACGCAGTTTATCACGCCGCCTCAAATCTTTGATTTTCGGGCAGGACACGGCCATTGATACCCTGGTCAAAGCTGTTAAACGAGGCAGAGCAGGTCTGGGTAACCCCGACTCACCCACCGGTTCATTTCTCTTTGCCGGCCCCACCGGGGTTGGCAAGACAGAGGTGGCAAGGCAGTTAGCGGCAAACCTGGATGTCAACTTTGAACGCTTTGACATGAGCGAATACATGGAGAAACACGCTGTCGCCCGCCTGATTGGTGCTCCTCCGGGCTATGTCGGTTTTGAGCAGGGAGGCCTTCTCACCGATGCTATTCGCAAACACCCCCATACAATATTACTTCTTGATGAGGTTGAGAAGGCTCATCCTGATGTTTTTGCAATTCTCCTCCAGGTGATGGATCATTCCACTTTAACCGATAACAGTGGCAGACAGGCTGATTTTCGCAATGTAATTCTTGTTATGACCACCAACGCCGGTGCCAGGGAAATGAGTGAAAACGCCATCGGTTTTATTGGCGACTCCACGGGTAAAGAACAGAAAGTTTTGAAAAACCTTTTTTCACCGGAATTCAGAAACCGCCTTGATGCAACCGTTACCTTTACTGCCCTGAAAATGGATACGGTTGAAAAGGTGGTCAGTAAAATGATACTTGAGTTGCAGGGTCAGTTGACTGAGAAAAAGGTTACAATCCAACTCACAGCAACCGCCCGCCGTTATCTTGCCCGTAAAGGGTACCAACCTGCCTATGGAGCCCGCCCTTTACGCCGTCTGATCATGGCAGAAATAGGCGACACCCTGACCGAAGAAATCCTTTTTGGCAAGTTAAAAAAAGGCGGCAAGGTTAAAATCGGCTGCCGGAGCAAGGCATTGACATTTAGTTTCCCGGAATAGCAAGGCAGGTTTACAGGTGACAGGGGACAGGTAAGTTTCCCGCCTTCGGCGGCAGGTGAGTTGAATGTGTACCCTGTAACCCGTACCCTGCTCCTCGTTCCCACGCAGAGCGTGGGAACGAGGGGGATTTGTCCTCTGTCTTCTGTAACCTGTACCCTGTAACCTAATTATGTCCTCAAGCAAACTACTTATAAACGCCGAACCTTATGAAAACAGGATAGCTCTTGTTGAAAACAACACCCTGATTGAGTATCACCTTGAACGACCGGCAGAAACCGGGGTGATCGGCAATATTTATCTCGGCAAAGTGGTACGCGTCCTGCCCAGCATGCAGGCAGCTTTTGTCGATATCGGTCTTGAGCGGACAGGTTTTCTCTTTGCAGGGGATATAACTGCCCGCAGGAATACATCAGAGCTGCAAACGGACAAAGAAAGTTGTCCCTGTGCAGACAACGGTAAAGACCATGCCCCCAATGAGACAACAACTATACCACGACCTCAAAATCATCCGCCCATAGACGAACTCATAAAGGAAGGACAGGAAATCCTTGTCCAGGTATCCAAGGAACCGATTGGCAGTAAAGGAGCCCGCTTGACCTGCCAGATCACCCTGCCCGGTCGTAATCTCGCTTTCATGCCCCAGACTGACCACATAGGTGTATCCCGTAAAATAACCGACGAAGAGAGCAGACAAAATTTGCGGGATGCGGTTGAGAGTCTTCGCCCTGAAGGGGCTGGGTTTATCATCCGCACTGTTGCTGAAAATGCTGAGATTAAAGAGATTAAAGCTGATATGGAGTTTCTCCTTATCCTCTGGAATGGCATCCAGGACAGAATCACAAAGGGACAGGCACCTAGATTAATTCATCAAGATCTGGACATAACCCTTAGAGCTGTCCGCGACCTGTTTAGTGATGATGTTCAAGAACTTATCACCGATTCAAAAGAAGTGTATGAAAAACTTCTTTCATTTACCCGTTCATTTGCACCCCATCTTGAAAAAGGCATTCACCACTATGAACATAAAACCCCGCTCTTTGATGCCTACTCCATTGAAGTTGATATTAATCGGATATTGAACAAAAAAGTATGGCTTCGTTCCGGGGGATATATTATTATAGAACCCACGGAGGCTCTGACCGTAATAGATGTCAATACCGGTCGTTTTGTCGGTAAAAATGACCATGCTGAAACAATTTTCAAGACCAATATGGAAGCGGTCAAGGAGATTGCCTATCAGCTTCGTCTGCGTAACATCGGCGGGATAATCATTATAGATTTCATTGACATGGACAGCGAAGAGCAGCGGGAGGAACTCTATACAGTTTTTCAGGAAGCAATGCTCTATGATAAAAGCAAAGTGAACATCCTTAAACTATCTGAGTTCGGTCTGGTACAGATGACCCGCAAACGCTCCTGTGAAACCCTGACCAGAAGGATGTGTGACCCATGTCCTTATTGTGAGAGTGATGGAATAATAAAGTCGCGACGGACGCTTTGCTATGAAATTTTTCGCAAGATATCCAGTAACGCTGGTGCCATTGGTGGCAGTGGCATCACCATCAAGGTTCACCCGGAGGTGGCCGACATGCTTCTTGAAGAAGAGGCTGAACATATTGAGAGATTGGAAGAGCAAACCGGAAAACGATTTACAATTATCCCAATTGTCGATAAACATATGCGACATTACGATATTACCTGGAACAGATAATTCAAAAAAAGCAAAACAACCAAGACAGATAAAAAAATGGCTCGTGGTAACAAATTAAGAAGACGCAGCAAATCTGGCAACAACGGCCGCAAGATAGTTATAGCCATAATTGCTCTGTTTCTGGTCGGTGCAGGGGTGGCAGGATATATACTCTTTGAGTCGGAATCCCCCCAGATAGGCGTTACAAAACAGATTGTTTTTATAGGTGAGAACATAGAACTGCCAGTTAATGCTGCTGATCATAAAAGTGGTCTCCGTTCCGTAACCATGGAGATTAAGCAGAACGAGATCAGAAAACAGCTATTCAATCGAACTTTTCAAAGAAAGGCCTGGTTTTCCCAGGCCGGACCTGCTGAACTCAAAGAAAACGCAGTTATTAATATCAGCAAAAACAAGAAAGAATTCAAGGATGGCGAGGCGACCCTGATTATAACCGCCAGGGATTTCTCCCTGGCTGGAATGCTTAAAGGTAATGAAACCGTTATAACAATACCGGTGCAAATAGACACAAAATCACCAAGGGTCACCATTGAGCACGCCCAGAGAAACATTCGCCAGGGAGGAACAGGAATTGTCATCTACACCGTTTCTGAATCTGCCCCTGTCCATGGTGTCCAGATTGACGATTTTTTCTTCCCCGGCTTTCAGCTTGGCCAGGAAGAGAACCGTTTTATTGCCTATATAGCCCTGCCGTGGGACAGCGAGAGGCCACAGGTAAGCAAGGTTATCGCCCGTGACCAGGCCGGCAACAGCGGCAAAAGAACTTTCAGGATGAATTTTAGAAAAATCCGTAACCAACCGGACAACATGTATATCACTGATAGTTTCCTTAAACAGAAACTTCCAGAGTTTGAAATAATATATCCGAAGCTAAGTGGTTCACCCATTGAGAAATACCTTTTTATCAATAGAGAGATACGCAGTAGAAATGCTGCCACAGTCTTGGAAGTGTGTCAGAACCCTCTCCCTGAACGACTATGGGAAGGACGGTTCATCAGGATGGCAGGTGCAAATATGGCTGGGTTTGCTGACCAGAGAATCTATTATTATAAAGGTGAGGTGGTTGACCACCAGGTACATCTCGGGGTCGATCTGGCCTCAACAAAAAATGCACCTGTGGGGGCTGCCAATACGGGAAAAGTTATCTTTGCCGAGTATCTTGGTATTTATGGCTATACAGTTATCATTGACCATGGTCAGGGGGTATTTAGTCTCTATTCACATTTAAGCCGAATCGACACCGAGGTAAACTCCATGGTTAATAAAAATGATCTTATCGGGCATACCGGAATTTCAGGAATGACTGGTGGGGATCACCTCCACTTTTCCATGCTTATCCATGGTGTCTTTGTCACCCACCTTGAATGGTGGGATCAGAGTTGGCTGGATGCAAACATCAAAGCCTTTATAAATTAAGGGAGGTAAGCGGAGACTCCAAATGCGAAGCACTAACTATTCTGTCTTCTGACTTCTG
>CAZEMY010000006.1:4260-15724 GCA_964513405.1 uncultured Desulfobulbaceae bacterium | reverse complement strand
TTCTGTCTTCTGACTTCTGACTTCTGTCCTCTGTCTTCTGATATCCATGCCCAGCCTACGCCGCCCACCTTTTCTTCTTTACTCCTATATTGCCACAGAGTTGCTGGCTCCTTTTTTTGCCTGCTTCCTGATTCTTTACGGAGTTTTTTTTCTTATCCGCCTGGTTCCCCTGCTTGAGATTGTCCTTAACCTCGGCATTGGCCCGGCTGACTTTATCCGTCTTTTTGCATATATTTTTCCCCATATGCTTTTATATATTATTCCCATGGCCAGTATGGCGGGGGTAATTATTGCCTTTTCCCGTTTGAGCAGCGACCGGGAAATACTGGTCATGAAGTCATGCGGTATAAGCCTGAGGATGCTCCTCCCCCCGGTTATTATCGTCTCCCTTGCCATATCTCTGCTCACCGGTTTTTTCTCAGTCCGCCTGATGCCGGCAGGTGATATTGCCATGCGTCAGCTTCTCTTTCAATTAGCCAAGGAAAAGATAGATAAAGGGTTACAGGAAAAACAGTTTACCGACAGCCTCGGTGATCTGGTTGTTTATGTGGATAGAATTGATGACAATAACAATAATCAATGGCACGGAGTATTCATATCAGATATGCGTAACCGGGAGCAGCCGATAATCACCGTCGCCAAGAGCGGTCATATGATTGCTGAACCCGACAAGATGCAGGTAAAAATTATCCTGACCGACGGCACACTCCACAGTACTGACGGGTTTGATAACCAGATTATCAGTTTTAAAAGATATCAGCTCCAGATCCCCTTAAAACCGCCTACCAAGATAGGCAAAGACGATGTAACCCTCTTGGATAAAGGTACCATGTCCCAGGCAGAGTTATTGGCAGCATCCAGGTCTCCTGATTTTCCCCTTGGGCTGCGAACAATGTTTCATGCCGAATATCACCATAGAATCGCCCTGCCGGCAGGATGCTTTATCCTCTCCATAATTGGTCTCACCCTGGGGCTTAAGGCCGGTCCGGGACGAAGAGGGGTGGGAATCCCCCTGGGACTGGGATTTTTTATTTTCTATTATCTCCTGATGACCACAACCGGAATCATGGTGAAAGAACTTAAAATTCCTGTGGTTATCGGTATATGGCTGCCAAATATTTTCTTTCTTCTCATCGCGGTTTATCTGTTTTTTCGAGCCGAAGCTGAACGACCTATTCTTCCCCAGGCTGTTCATGACAGGTTAGCTGATATTTTTCACATTCTCGGCAGGCATATCTATCATATTTTTTCCCTAATCAACAGACGACATGGGGCAATACCGGCAAAACCTGATGATGATAAGACGACAAGCAGCACTTCACTATGATTTTGATCTATCATGTCAGCAGGGTCCCCTTGTTCCCACGCTCCGGCGTGGGAACGAATATTTCTCCCATCACTTACACCTTACTTCTGTCAATCAGCTTTTGCCCTGCATTCCCACGCAGAAGAGGGAACGAGGGAACCATACAACAGGTAATATCTACCCTTTTCCCGGAAACATTAGTCACTACAAACAAATTTAACCAATTCCCACTTGAACGATCAACAACTAAACAGTATAATATTACAAGTATTCACAGTTCACTGCATGGTGTGGGAGCTATGAATTAACCGCAAGGTGCTGCAATTTTGCTGTTTACAAGTTATTTAGCTCCCGTTCCTTAATATTTTTTTTGCAATCTAAGCACATAAAGGATGTAATAATGAGACACCTGTTTTCTATAAGAAAAAAAAATATTCTCTTTGCCCTCTCCATCCCCCTGATTATCACCCTTATTTTATCAACCTCATGCAACCGTCAGCAACCGCCAATAGAAATAGGACTGGCCATAAATTTAAGCGGTAGAGGCGGTGCAGCCGGTGAACATATCCGTGACGGAGCTTTGCTTGCCGTGAGAGAAATAAATGAGGCTGACGGCATCAATGGTCGCCCTCTCAAATTATTGATCAGGGATGACAGAAACACAAAAGAGGGTGTCAAAGAGGCTGCACGGTCATTACTGCAAGAGGAAGTAGTTGCCATTATAGGTCACAGCACATCTGCAAACGCTCTCATAAGCTATCCGATTGTAACCGCCGCAAACACTCTCCTTGTTTCTCCGTATGTTGCCACCAATAAGTTGACCGGCAAAGACGATCTTTTTCTTCGCACCACGCCCAGCAGCGATTTGTATGGCAAAAAAGCCGCCAAACTTTTAAATGACCGCTCAATTTCATCGATCAGTATCCTGATTGACATGAGTAATTACAGTTTTACAGGAGATTGGGCTTCTTCATTACAAAAATATTTTAATGGCAGCAGTTACGAAATAAGATTCAATCACCCCAAGGCAGACAAAAGCTGGTCCAGCATAATCAACGGCTTACTGGCACCTGAACCTGGGGCGATAGTATTGCTCAGCGAAGCAGGTATGACTGGTATAGCTTTGCAAAAATTAGGGACAGCGGGTTATACAGGACTCCGTATAGCCTCCACATGGGCACAGGCTCCTGAACTATTTCGCTCTGCCGAGGGGGCTGTAGAGGGGCTTATCATACCAACCTTCCTTGATGAGGATAATCCAAGCCCTGGCTTCCTTCATTTTTCTGATAAAATGAAAAAATACTTCGGGACAAAAGGAAATCTCCGTTCAGGCAGAGCATATGAGATTATGATTATACTTGCTGATGCCCTTGCCCGTTGCGAAGATATAAATAGCCATGAACTGAAACAGGCTCTACTCACCGGCGAGTATGAAACAATTCTTGGAGAAGTTAGTTTTGACAGGTACGGAGATGTGGTACGCCCAATTTATGAGATGGTGGTTCGTGATGGTAAATTTCATAATAATGGCGAAATATAAATGCAGCTCCAATCTCTACGCAAAAGAATAGGACTGGTTTTTCTTTCTGTTGCCCTGATAGTATTTCTACTGGCATCTTTGTTAAGCGGTTTAAAAAAGTACACCACAGTCAAGGCTCACTACGCAAAAATCATGCAGTCGAGGTTGCATGTTGCTGCGAGTTTAATAAATAACACCATTGTTCAACATAATAACATTATAACTGCAACCATAGCCAATTCAGAAGCACAAACCCCGGAACAGTTGTTCAAAACACTTGCCACATTCCACCACCTACTCCTACCTGCAAATATTTTTTATATCCTTGACAGTAATGGAAAAGTCATCCATATTCCCGCTCCATACAGCGAATACAAAGGCCTTAATTTCAGTGCCATTATAAATGATGGCGGAAACATGAAAAATAAATCACCCTCTCCGTACCAGTCTCTCCTTACAAAAAAATCTGTCATTATAACCCATCATCCCTTAGATAACGGCTATCTGCTGGTGGTGGAGATACCCCTTGATATTTTTCCACCCATCATGAGCAGCTTTGCCAATGGAAAATTTGATTATGAAGAGATTTTCTTTGTTTTAACAGATCATGGCAGGGTGATTTACCACTCTGACCATACCCTTATGGAGACCCGTCATAACTTTGGCTTTGAAATGGGAAGGCAGAGCATTGAAGACGAAAACGGACTATTCAATTTCACCTCGCAGGGGAATAATTTCATCTCCAAATCCAAACAATTCGAAAACCTGCCGGGATGGTCAATATACTACGCCCTACCGGAACCGGTAATAACACGGGCAATCATAAATGAAATAATCGACCAGACAGTTTCTTTATCTATTCTTTTTGTTTTTCTCCTTGCGGCATTACTAATTGCTTTTAACAGATACTTCACCATGCCTGCCACTAGAATCGTCGAAGCTCTTTCCAGTTCAAAACCTGGTAAATCTATTTACCTGCCCGATAGAGATTATGCCGGTATAAAAGAATTTCATACCATCGCCACAGCCATCAAAGACAGGGATACCGAAATCATCAACAGTTTTAAGCGATTCAAGACCATACTGAACAGTATGGATGCAATTATCTATGTGGCATGTATCAAAACCAATGAGATTATTTTTATCAATAATAGTTGTAAAAATATATATGGAGACTGTATTGGTCTGACATGTTCCAAGTGTCTTTGCAGTAAAAGTGAATCACCGTGCGACTTATGCAGCAGTCACTTTCTCATAGATGCAAATGGAACCCCGACCGGTACCCATACCCATGAAATTAAAGACAGCTCCACAGGTCAGTGGCTTGAACGCCGCACCCAGGCAATTCTCTGGCCGGATGGCAGAATGGTTCGCCTCCAGGTAGCGACTAATATCAACAACCGAAAAGAAGCTGAAGAATCCCTGTCCATGGAAAAGGAGCGGCTTGCCGTTACCCTCCGCTCCATTGGTGATGCGGTTATAACCACAGACACGGACGGAAAAGTTACCATGATAAACAGGATAGCCGAAGAGCTGACCGGCTGGAACAATGATGACGCTCTCGGTGAGACTTCAACAAAAATATTTAATATCATCAACGAGAAAACAGGGCAGAAATGCGTAAGCCCGGTGCAGCGGGTCATGGAACTGGGCAGGATTGTTGGTCTTGCCAACCACACTGCTCTGATTGCCAGAAACGGTACTATCTATCCCATCGCCGACAGCGGTGCTCCCATTCGGGACAGGGAAAGTAAAATCATAGGGGTTGTTGTTGTTTTTCGGGATGTTACCCATGAGAGAAAGATGGAGGAGGAACTTTTAAAGATTAAAAAACTGGAATCCGTGGGGGTTCTTGCCGGCGGGATTGCCCATGATTTCAACAATATCCTCACTGCAATTCTTGGCAATATTGACCTGATTGGTTATCATATTAACGCGGATGATGAAAAAACAGTTAGCCTGCTTGCCAATGCCAACAAGGCCGCAAGACGAGCCATAAAGCTTACCGGACAATTGCTGACTTTTGCCAAAGGTGGTGAGCCAATCAGGGAAACGGCATCATTGCCAGGGTTAATCAGGGATTCTGCAGACTTTGTCCTCCACGGCAGTCAGGTTATCTGCCGCTACGAGTTGCCTGGTAACCTCTGGATGGTTGATGCAGATATCGGTCAGATCAGCCAGGTGGTCCAGAATATTGTTATAAACTCAAAACATGCCATGCCGGAAGGCGGAACAATCATAATAAGTTGTGCCAATATTGAAGATGCTGCAAATGAAGCCTTGTTAAGCATGGATAACGGTAACTTCGTCCGGATTACCATCAAAGATACCGGAGTCGGCATCCCCAGAGAAATTATAGACAAAATATTCGATCCTTACTTTACCACCAAACAGGAAGGAAGCGGATTGGGGCTTGCAATCTGCCACTCGATCATCAATAAACATGACGGTCATCTTCTGGTTGACTCATCCCCCGGCAAGGGAACCGTATTTACCATATACCTACCTGCCATTCTGAGTACGGGAATCCCTGCCAATAAAAAACAATTTGCGAGACAAAAAGCTATGAAATCCGCCCGAATCATGGTCATGGACGATGACCGGATGATCCGTGATGTAACTTCTGCACAGCTTCACACCCTTGGTCACGATCCTGTTCCAACCAAAGACGGCAAAGAGACCATAAACAAATATCAGGCTCTTCAGGACGAGAAAAACCCCGTGGATATAGTTATTATGGATCTTACCATCCCCGGCGGAATGGGGGGGTTGGAGGCGGTGGGGAAACTCCTTGAAGTTGACCCGTTGGCGAAGGTAATCGTTGCAAGCGGTTACTCCAATGATCCGGTTATGGCTGATTATAAAAAATACGGATTCTCTGCCGCCATTAGCAAGCCATTTAGCTTAGATGAACTGGCAAGGGTTATTGAGTCAGTCCTTGCCTGATAACAACACTCCCCCTCGCACCCTCGTTCCCACGCTCTGCGTGGGAGCTGTGCCTCGCAATTTCCGTAACGCCGCAACCATCCCCTGCTTGCCCCGGCTAGAGTATCTCCAGTGTTCTTAACCGATATCATCTAACCGATCAAATAACCACGCTTAACTTGTTCGGTTGCCCGTGCGACAAAAATCTTCACTCAAGATCATTACTATATTACTAAACCAGTACCAGGTTAGCAGCAGATAAAGTAGAAATCAATAGCTGATTACGAGTAAATATAATTTCTAAAACGCTCACTTAAATACTCTCAGCATAAGGGATTGTGTGGGTGAAGGAAAGAGACCATAAATCAATTAGTATTGTGTCACCAGATTTTAAAAAAATGAGATAAACAGCACATACATCCCATCCACAAAACTCTTGCTCCCGAAGTGGAAACTTGTTACAAGTTCAATACATGCGAATCATTTCGAAAAAATCGTTGAAAGAGTTTTGGGAGAACCACCCTGATTCTGAGCAATCATTGAGGGCTTGGTCTGCAAAAGTACAAGCCGCACAATGGAAATGCACTCGGACGGTTAAAAGCGTCGTGCCATCACCACTCAACAATCTTCAACTATTTTATTACAAATAAATGAACAAACAAGAAAACAACATCCTCAAGGCCCGGCGTGAAAAAGCAGAGACTCTTGCTGAGGCTGGAGTAAAGCTCTTTTCAAACGATTTCAAAAATCCCACCCCCATAAAAGATATTCTCCCCAGAGGCGAAGTGCTGGCACCGGAGTCACATGAACAGAATTGCGGCCAATACCGGATTGCCGGGCGAGTCATGTCCATGCGTAAGTTTGGTAAAGCGGCTTTTTTCCATCTTGAGGATGAAAGCGGAAAAATCCAGGTATATGTCAAGCGGGATCTTCTTGGTGAAGAGCCGTTTAAGATTTTCAAAAAATGGGATGTGGGCGATATTGTCGGAGCAGAGGGAAAACTCTTTAAGACCAAGACCGGAGAACTCTCCATCGAAGCGGCAAACCTGCATATGATCAGCAAATCACTGCGACCCCTGCCGGAAAAATTCCATGGTCTCACCGATGTGGAGACAAGATACCGGCAGCGATATGTGGATCTGATCGCCAACCCTGAAGTACGGGAGACCTTTCGCAAGCGGGTGGAAATTATCCGCATGATCAGAGAGTTTTTCAGCAACCGCAAGTTTCTTGAAGTTGAAACCCCGATGATGCACCCCATTCCAGGTGGAGCCACAGCCAAACCGTTTAAAACCCATCATAACGCCCTCGGTATGGATTTGTTCCTGCGGATTGCCCCGGAACTGTATTTAAAGAGGTTACTGGTGGGTGGTTTCGAGCGGGTTTTTGAAATCAACCGGAATTTTCGCAACGAAGGGCTTTCCACCCGCCATAATCCTGAGTTCACCATGCTGGAATTTTATCAGGCCTATGCCACCTTTCATGATCTCATGGATTTGACCGAAGAGCTTATCTCCTGGATAGCCATGGATGTCTGCGGTTCCATGGAGATAACATATCAGAATAAAACAGTTGACCTCTCCCCCCCATGGCGGCGATATACCATGGATGAGGCACTTGTCCATGTGGCAGGAGTAGCCCCTGAGGTTCTTGATGATGATGACAAACTAATGGCTCTTGTCAAAGAAAAACAGATTAAACTCCAGCCCGGAGCCGGGACAGGAAAAGCCAAAACAGAACTCTTTGAACTCCTCGTTGAGGATAAGCTGATAAATCCTACATTTATCACCGCCTACCCCACCGAGGTTTCGCCCCTGGCAAGACGAAACGAAGAAGACCCGTCTGTTACCGACCGCTTTGAGCTTTTTATCACCGGCCGGGAAATAGCCAACGGTTTTTCCGAGCTAAACGATCCCGTTGATCAATACCAGCGATTTGCCAGCCAGATTGATAGCCGGGGTGATGATGACGAGGTTCACCCTGAACTTGATCACGACTACATAAGGGCATTGGAATACGGAATGCCGGCAGCAGCCGGAGAAGGAATCGGCATTGATCGACTGGTCATGCTCCTTACCGATTCACCCTCCATCCGCGATGTTATTCTCTTTCCCCATCTAAAAGCGGAAGTTTAAATGACCTTTGCCTGGTTTGTCAGCCGCCGTTACCTGCGGGCGAAACGGCGGCAGAAATTTATCTCGATGATTTCAGTTATTTCCATACTCGGGGTAGCAGTGGGGGTGATGGCCCTCATCGTGGTGCTTTCCATCTATTCAGGTTTCACCGATGGCCTGCGGGATCAGATTATCGGCATAAATTCCCACGCCATAGTCCAGAGCCATTCCGGCAGGATTATCCATCCCAAAAAGGCTATTGCCACCATTGAACAAATAGACGGAGTAAGAGCCGCAACTCCCTATATTCATACCCAGGCTTTAATCAGCTCACATTATGGTTCCAGTGGAATTGTTCTGCGGGGGATAGACCCTAAGGATGGCGGCAGGGTCATCCAGCTTGAGGAAAAGATGGTCTCTGGAAGTATGGGAAAACTTGTAAGCGAAGAAGGCGTACCAACCATCATTCTCGGCTCTGAACTGGCAAGCCTCCTCCGGGTGCAGACCGGGGATCGAATCCGTCTTATCTCCCCAAGCGGCCCCCTTACCCCCATGGGTATTATGCCAAGGGTTCGCCCATGTATAGTCGCCGGCATCTTTGAAACCGGCATGTTTGAGTATGATTCCAGTATGGGATTTATAAGCCTTGACACTGCCCGTTCCCTGGCAGGTCTTGACCAGGGAGTTCACGGAATTGAAGTGCGGGTGGACAGGGTTGAAGATGCGGGCAAAATTGCAAGTGAGATCCGCACGGCACTTGGGCCGGGTTTCTCTGCCCGGGACTGGATGCAGCTCAATCAAAATCTCTTTGCCGCTCTCCAGCTCGAAAAAATAGGAATGTTTATTGCCCTCAACCTGATAATTCTGGTTGCAGCCTTGAATATCATCAGTGCCTTGATTATGCTGGTCATGGAAAAAAAACGGGATATTGGTATTCTAAAATCAATGGGGGCAAGCACAGGTTCGATCATGAAAATATTTTTCTATCAGGGGACGGTTATCGGTGGAATCGGCACGATTCTTGGCATGATCAGCGGTCTTGGGATCTGCTGGTTTTTAAAAACCTATCCAATTATCGAACTGCCCCGTGATGTTTATCCCATGTCCACCCTGCCGGTTGAAGTTGTCTATACAGATGTGATAATAATCTCTGGCTGTGCTTTTTTAATTACCCTGGCAGCAACCCTTTACCCTTCCTGGAAGGCTTCCAGAATCAGACCTGCTGAGGCACTCAGCCATGATTGAGCAGATGATTCAGGGGACAGGTTGCAGGGGACAGGAAACAGGGGACAAAGAGCAGGGGCAGACACTCTTTTCTGCACGGAGTTTGAGCAAAAGTTATGGTAATGGTCATACTCGGGTGGAAGTTCTCCGGGATGTTGATTTAGACGGAAAACGGGGCGAGATGACCGCCATTGTTGGAGCATCAGGTTCAGGGAAAACGACCCTCCTGCAAATAATAGGGACCCTTGATCGCCCCGATGCTGGCGAACTGTTTTTTGGCTCTCAGAATCTGCTTAAAACCAGCGAGAAGACTCTCTGCCATCACCGCAATAACAATATCGGTTTTATTTTCCAGTTCCATCATCTTCTCCCCGAATTTTCGGCTCTTGAAAATATCATGATGCCGGGACGAATCAAAGGCAATGTTGATATGGATATGCTAAAAGGAAGAGGAGAAAAGATACTTGCCGAGGTAGGACTTGAAAATAGGGGTCACCATCTGCCCGGCGAACTATCCGGCGGAGAACAGCAACGGGTCGCCCTTGCCAGAGCCCTGATTATGCAACCGCCCCTGCTCCTTGCCGATGAGCCTACAGGCAACCTTGACAGCAAGAGCGGCAAACTGGTTTTCAACCTTCTTCGTGAACTCTGTGCTTCCATGCAGTTATGCGTTATCATGGTTACCCACAACCTGCAACTTGCAGCTCAGATGGACAGGATTGTTTCGCTGAAAGATGGAGTTATTGAGGGAAAATAAACCTGAGGAATGCACATTAAATAACTTGAGACATATAATCTGCCCCTCCCTTCCTAAGCCTGTTCCCATTCAAACCTGCTGATATTTCTCTCAGCACTGCTGAATTCCACTCCGATCAACCAGGTTTCGTGATTCTGATATTTATCCGCATATTTTTTTTCTTTAATCTGCTCCAGAGCCCTGCCCGGCTGTTTGCATAGTTCGTTGACCTTGAACTCAATAATGTAAACCCGATCAGCAAAAAAAACAGTCATATCAATCCGCCCATGGCTGGTGGTATCTTCCGGTCGTACGACCAGACCAAGGGCAACAAAATAACAATAGACTATGGAGCAATAATAGCCTTCATATCCTGATAGTTCATTTTTCCGATACCAGTCATGGGGAATGGAAGCAAAAAAGGCACGGAAAATATCAGCCAATTTTCCCAAATCGTTACTCTGTAAGGCCGCCAACAAAGCCAGTTTGTTCTCGTCCTGTCTAAAGCCTGTCCGACTTAGTTTTGCCAGCAGAGCGTCATTAAAAGCATGCTTTACTTCACGGTTGGGAAAACCAAGAGTATAATAAGTACCTGCCGGGTAATCATACTCTCCAGTAATGGTCAAATATCCTGTCTGAAAAAGCAACGGTTCAGGGTCAATATTATCAACATCAAAGCTGCCCATTAACTGTCCGGTAACTTTAACCTTTTCCAACTCAAAAGCACTGAACTGTCTGGAATGAATAAGATCTATAAGAAATGACGGGGTGCCGGTTTCAAACCAGTATGGCTTAAATTCACGGGTATCAAGATACAATAATACATCAAAGGGGTTATAAACCCGTTCCCCCAAAAAGTTATAACCGTTATACCACTCTTTAATCAGGGTAAGATTTGCTCCATGCAGATGCTCATGAAAGACAGATTTCAATTCTTCCCCGGTGTAACCACAAATGGTAGCATAGCGACGATCAAGTGTTATATCATGAAGATTATTCAGACCGGAAAACAAGGTAACCTTGGAAAATTTTGAAACTCCGGTGAGAAGGACAAAACGCAAAGCAGAATCAGAGTCTTTGACCACACTATAAAAATCGCGGAGTTTGTCCCGCATCAGGCGGGCTGTTTCCTGATCGGTGATATTATCAAGAATAGGTTTATCGTATTCATCCACCAACACAACAACCCTTTGCCCATATTTTTCATAAGTTTTAAGAATAAGCTCTTTAAAACAACGGCGGTCGTTCATGGCATATTCACATTTAACACCAAGCCGTTTTGAGTTTTCCCTGATCAGCTCTTCAATTTTATCTCTAAAATCCTGTGCCGTACAAAGGACACCACCAGTAAAACTTATATGAATAACCGGATAAGACCTGTTCCAGTCCCAGTTATTATGGATAGCCAAACCAGCAAAGAGTTCCTGCCTGCCCTCAAACAAAGATTGAATCGTATCAACAAGCAGAGTTTTACCAAACCGACGCGGTCGGGCAAGAAAATAACATTCCCCTGATTCAATCAGTTTGCCAATCAGCTCTGTTTTGTCCACATAGTAACAGTTTCCATCCCTTATCTTGGAAAATGTCTGAATGCCGATTGGGAGTTTTTTCATTTTATTATTTCCTGTAGAGACAAGGCA
>CAZEMY010000006.1:0-4160 GCA_964513405.1 uncultured Desulfobulbaceae bacterium | reverse complement strand
AAGGCAAGAAAGTATCCCTAAAATCCCCCTTATCCACAATGGCCAAGAACAATCTTAAGCATTCTCCTCACCGGCTCCGCTGCTCCCCAGAGCAACTGGTCTCCCACAGAAAAGGCACTGACAAACTCTTTGCCAAGGGTCATCTTTCTTAAACGCCCCACCGGAATGTCAAGAGTCCCTGTAACCCTAACCGGGGTCAGCTCTCTTATTGTCTCATCCTTACAGTTAGGGACAAGGTATGCCCATTTGTTCTGCTCTTTAATAACCGCTTCAATATCAGAGAGAGGAATATCTTTTTTAAGTTTAATGGTAAATGCCTGGCTGTGACAACGCATGGAGCCAACCCTTACACAGTTGCCATCAACGGGAACCGGACTGTCAGTGTATCCCAGAATTCGATTGGTTTCCGCCCCACCCTTCCACTCCTCACGGGTCTGCCCGTTTTCCATGGCTGTATCAATCCAGGGAATAAGGCTGGCAGCAAGAGGAACCCCAAAATGATCGGTGGGCAGGAGTTTATTGCGAAGCGTACAGGTAACCTTACTGTCAATGTCAAGAATTGACGCATCCGGATCATCAAGCAGGTATCCGCAGTTCTCACCTATTATCCGCATCTCATCGATGAGTTCCCGCATATTTTTTGCCCCGGCCCCGGACGCAGCCTGGTAGGTCTGGGTGCTTATCCACTCCACCCAACCCTGCTTAAAGAGACCACCAAGCCCCATAAGCATAAGCGAAACCGTGCAGTTACCGCCAATGTAATCTTTTACACCATCGGCAAGCCCCTGTTCTATCAAGGGGAGATTGACCGGATCAAGAACAATGATTGCATTTTTATCCATGCGAAGAGCAGAGGCTGCATCAATCCAGTAGCCAGCCCAACCCTGTTTGCGCAGTTTTGGGTGGACATCTCTGGTATAACCTGAGCCCTGACAAGAGAGGATAATATCCAAGTCTTTAAGTAAGGCAAGGTCATATCCGTCCTGCAGTCCATGGACAGTGCCGTTTATTTCCGGCCCGTCCTGACCTGCCTGGGAAGTGGAAAAAAACACAAACTCTCCGCCTTCAAAATCATTTTCTACCCGCATCCTCTCCATCAGTACGGAACCGACCATACCACGCCAACCAATAATACCTATTTTTTTCATGTTTTCATATCCATTCACAACCTTAAAGAGATAAAACCTAAATCCGTAAACATTCAAACCTTGCCCTGAAGATGCTCAAGATACTCGTTCCCACCGTCCCCGGTGGGAAGGCAGACCCATCAGACCCTGCGTAAACGATGCTCAAGCTCTTTGGCAATGAGCGGGGCAACCGAATAAACACTGAGCAGTTCATCACTCCTGCTGCCCGGATAAGTGTCTGCCCCGATAATGCATTTTATCCCCCTCTCCTTAAACCGCTCTCTGGCCTCTCCCGCCATGACAAGATGAGTCGCCATGACCATTACATCAACGGCTCCGGCTTCATAACAGCGATCCACTGTCTGGAGCATGGAACCACCGGTACGGATCATATCATCACAGATAATTACCATCCTGCCCTTGACCGCACTGGACAACTGACCGACAATGGTATGGTCAACATCATAGCGATCCTTGTTTGCAGCGGTGTGAGGGCAGCCAAGCATCCCTGCCATCCTCGCCACCCGTTTGGAAAATCCGTAATCTGGTGAAACCAGAACATAATTTAGCAGACCAAGTTCCCTTATTCTTGCAACCGCCAGTTCTTCCGTCCGAATATGATGGGTAAAGACATCACCGGAATGGGCATGAAGAACCGCCTCGGAATGGAGATCAACAAAGGCAACAAAGTTTGGTCTGGCTCTGAAAATCTGCCTGGTTCTGGTAATCCCCTTGGGTATTTCCCCTGATCCAGGCCGGGCCCGCTCCATGGTGGAATAACCAAGATAAGGGATAACCACATTAACACTCAGGGCATTCCAGTAACGGCCGCCGGCAATAAGGTCAAGCAGCTCCTGATAAGCCCCATCATCATGGGTGGCACCAATCACCACCAGATCGCGGCCGCCAATATCAGAGGGGAAGGCGTGATACTGTTCACCATCGGCAAAAATTCTATACTCCATTGCCGTCAGAGGAATACTCATACAGTCAGCAACCCTGACTGCCAGCTCTTTTGAGGCATGGCTAGAGACAAGAGTAATATTGTCAGGATAATTCATACCTTCTACAGATTAGAGACAATCGCATCACCCATGGCAGCGGTTCCCACCACTTTACAACCGGGGATGGCTATATCCGCAGTCATGGTGCCTTGCTCAAGGGTCCTGGCAACAGCTTCCTCAATGGCAGTTGCTGCCTCTTTCTGCTCCAGAGAGTAGGCAAGCATCATTGACGCTGAGAGAACCTGAGCCACAGGATTGGCAATACCCTGACCGGCTATATCGGGGGCAGAGCCGCCCGCCGGTTCAAAGAGACCAAAATTTTCGCTGTTTAAGCTCGCAGATGCCAGTAATCCCATGGATCCGGTCAGCATTGCCGCTTCATCGGAGATGATATCACCAAACATGTTACCGCAAAGGAGAACATCAAACTGGTGGGGATCACGGACAAGCTGCATGGTGGCATTATCAACATAGATATGACCAAGCTCGACATCAGGATAATCAGCCGCAACTTCCTTTACCACCTCCCGCCAGAGAACCATGGTGGTCAGGACATTTGCCTTGTCAACAGAGACCACCTTTTTCCGGCGGGTTCTGGCAGCCTCAAAGGCCATTCTCGCAATCCTCTCTATCTCAAAACGGCTGTATTTCATGGTATCCCAGGCCGCTTCATCGGGGCCGCTTCCCTCCCGTCCCTTGGGTTGGCCAAAATATATGCCGGAGGTCAGTTCCCGCACCACCAGAATATCAAAGCCATCCCCGACAATATCGCTGCGAAGCGGACAAGCAGTGGTCAAGGACTTGAAAACCCGAGCCGGACGCAGGTTGCAAAACAGATCATAATGCTTGCGAATGGGAAGAAGAGCCGCTCTCTCCGGCTGCTCTTCCGGGGGCAGAGACTCCCATTTTGGGCCGCCCACCGATCCAAAGAGAATAGCATCGCTTGCCGAACATATGTCAAGAGTACTCTGGGGCAACGCCTGAGAGTGTTCATCAATGGCAATCCCGCCTACGGCAGCGGAGGTGTATTCCAGGCTGAAGTTAAACTTTTCCTGAACCACATCAAGTACTTTTATCGCCTCTGCCATCACTTCCGGTCCGATTCCGTCACCGGCGAGTATTGCTATTTTTTTATTCATTCTCCCTCCTTATAGGTTTTTTCCTGCTCCATCAATATTTTTTTATTAACAGCACCTGTACCAACCTGACAAACAGTTCGTCTCCCCCCTGAAACAGGCAAAACAAAATCAAGTTTTTTTGTTACTGTGACTGCGACTTCTAACCCGGCAACCGGACTGTTTTTACGCCACAAATCCCGTTTTTCAGGACCAAGCATCAAAAGGGCAGTGGTTCCTGTATCAAGTAACTCTCCAACCATCTCCAGAAATTTTTCCGGTTCTGCCACTGCCCGGCTGGTGACAAAACCAATATGCCGACCAGCAAACTGCGGGGAGCCGCTAAAACGACTCTCCATGATTTCGACATTGGCAAGCTCTAAGCTGCGGACAATATGTTTAAGAAAGGACACCCTTTTGGCCCGCGGTTCCATAAGGATAACCTGAAGATCAGGGCGGGCAATGGCAATGGGCAAACCGGGGAATCCTGCCCCGCTGCCAATATCAACAACATTGTCAGCTATCCCCTGCCCGCTTAAAAACGGAAGCAGGGTCAGGGAATCAAGGATATGTTTATCAACTATTTCAGCAGGAGTTGTCCGCTTCGCAAGCAGGTTGATTTTCCGGTTCCATTTCTCAAGTTCAATGATAAATACAATCAGTTTTGCAATAGCCGTATCAGCAATGGAAATCCCCAGAGACAGGCAACCATCCCTGATAAGTTTCTCCATTTTCTCATTAAATACCATTTGCGCCTATGACTTCCCGACCCTCACCGCCACCGAGTTGCCATGACCGGTCAAGCCTTCCATGCCTGCCAGCCTCTCGATATGGACAGCATCGGCAAGCAGACCTTGCCGGGAACAGGAAATAATTGAGCTTTTCTTTAAAAAAGTCTCAACCCCAAGGGCCGA
>CAZEMY010000005.1:0-22683 GCA_964513405.1 uncultured Desulfobulbaceae bacterium | reverse complement strand
ATCAAATTTTTATAAAACGCAATCCTGCCATGGTCACCAGGGAACTTTCTGAGTACGCTTCCAGATCCGGGTTCCCATGGTTTAAAGTCACCAGCCTCAATCCGGTCAATCCCGATAATGCCCCAGATGATTTTGAGAGAAACAGTATGGAGATGTTTTCCAAGGGAAAAAAAGAAAATATTTCCATCAGCCACGAGAAAGAGGGCAGGGTTCTCCGTTATGCGTCCCCGTTACTTGTCAAGGCATCATGTCTAAACTGTCATGCCGAACAGGGGTACAAGCTTGGCGATATCCGGGGAGCACTTTCTATTTCCGTTCCTGTAATCTGGGCAGACAAAATAATTCATGAAAACAACCGTAATCTTATACTCTATGGAGTGGTCTCCACTCTTTTTACGATTGCTGCCCTGATCTTTTTTTTCAACACCCTGGTCGCATCACCTCTGCGAAAACTATCCACAGCAATGAAATTGTTCCCGGCAACGGATACAGACCAACTTTCTCTGCCCCGGCAGAATGATGAAATAGGATTTATGGCAGAACAGTTTCAGCAACTTTGCCGCCGCCTGGAGCAATCCCAGGAAGAGCTGATTGCGGCGGGAGAACAGGCATTACACTCTGAAAAACTGGCCGCACTTGGTCAACTGACCGCAGGTGTAGCCCACGAAATAAACAACCCCTTGGGGGGAATGCGCAACTGTGTTCACAACATGCAGGCAGAACCTGAAAACCTTGATCTTCATCTTCGTTACCTGCCTCTTCTTGACAAAGGGTTACGACGCATTGAGCATACCATGCGTCAGCTTCTCAACTACGGTCGCAGCGAGCCTTTACAACTTCAGAAGATCAATCTCGGCAAGGTTATCCGGGACTGTTTTGCCCTTCTTGAGTACCGGTTCCATAAAATTGAGCTGGTATTGTCTCTTAACCTTGACGAAACTCTTTGTCTTGATATTGAAGCTGTAAAGCAGATTGTCATGAATATCTCTCTAAACAGTATTGATGCCATGGAAAATGATGGCAAACTGACGGTGACAAGCCAAAGGAAAGAGGACACCATCATTCTTTGTTTCACTGATACCGGCTGCGGAATTAGAAAAGATATCCTCCCGAAAATTTTTGAGCCCTTCTTTACCACCAAAGATGTCAACCAGGGTACCGGATTAGGTCTTGCTGTCACCTACTCCCTTGTCCAGAGACTTGGCGGATCCATAAGTGTAAAAAGTGTTGTCGGCCTGGGCAGTTCCTTCACCGTAACCTTCCCCGTTGACCTGCAATGCACTGATTCTGCAAACACTGCCTCTAACCAGGCAAAACGATAACCAGCTATAATAGAGAACAGAGAAAAATGACAAGAATCCTCCTCGTTGAAGATGACGAAATCATGCGGATCACCGTCGGAGATCGCCTGGCAAAAGAAGGCTGGCAGGTTGACACGGCAATCAACGGCCACACAGCCATGGAAAAAGTTGACAGGTTCACCTACAACCTGATTCTTTCTGATATTCGGATGCCGGGCATGGATGGTATCCGCTTACTTAAACAGATACAACAAAACTCCCCTGCAACCGATGTATTCATGATGACCGCTTACGGTTCCGTGAAAAGCGGGGTGGCCTGCCTTAAGGCCGGGGCTGTCGATTATATCCTCAAGCCGTTTGAAATGGATGACCTGATTATTCGCATAAACAGAATAATTGAGATGCAGTCCGTTAAGGCCCGCTGTGCATCTCTTGAAGATTACCACCAACAATCCCACCAGGAAATTATCGGCAACAGTGCTGCCATTTATCAGGTTCACAAACTTATCCAGCGGGTTGCCCCAACCGACTCCTCAGTACTTATCAGCGGGGAATCAGGAACAGGTAAAGAGTTGGCCGCCACAGCCATATACATGACCGGCAATAGAGCAGATAAACCATATATCAAGGTCAACTGTGCCGCCATACCGGAGGGGTTGATTGAGTCTGAACTTTTCGGTCACGAGAAAGGGTCTTTCACCGGTGCCCACGCTAAGCGACAGGGACGGTTTGAAATGGCAGACGGAGGTACTCTCCTCTTGGATGAAATAGGTGATATGCCTCTGCCCATTCAGGCCAAGCTGTTGAGGATTCTCCAGGAAGGAGAGTGTGAAAGAGTTGGCGGAACCAGAACCATCAGCTTGGATGTACGGATACTCTGTGCCACCGCAAAAGATTTAAATAAGGAGGTAAAAGCGGGACGGTTCCGCCAGGATCTGCTCTATCGAATCAGCGTTATTCCCCTGACCATGCCGCCCCTGCGGGACAGAAAAGAGGATATTTCCCTGCTGATTGACCACTTTATCGAAGAGTTCAGCATAAAAAGGGGAACCCCCCTTTCTCTTTCACCAAAAGCCATGATAACAATGCTTAACTACAACTTTCCCGGCAATGTCAGGGAACTGAAAAATATTATTGAACGGGCCTCGGTACTTGCCCCAAAATGCGTTATTACCCCGGCAGACCTCCCCTCTGATCTCGGAGATACTCCAGAAAACCGGGGCAAGCCAGTACCTTTAAGCACTGCCCTTGCCAAAACCGAGAAACGGTGTATCCTGAGTGCATTAACCGCAACCGCGGGGAACAGAACAAAAGCCGCAGACCTGCTTGGAATCAGCAGGAAAAATCTCTGGGAAAAGATGAAACTTCATAATGTTGACATGAACATTCGTCATAAAATAAATTGTCGGAGATAACAAATTCTCACCAAATTACAGGTTTGGGTCATTTACCCGGATCATCCACTTCTATATGGGTAATCTGTAAAGTTTTCCCTTTGACGACTTCAACACTGTTACCTCCGCAGGCGGGACAGGTAAAGTTGAATTTATCCACCTGGAACAATTGCTGACAATCATTACAGACAGCCTCTACCTCTTCAACCTCAATAATCATCTCAGCGTTTTCACAAACTGTATCTTCCCTGAAAAACTCATAAGACTGTTCAAGAAAATGAGGATCAATTCCGGACATCTTGCCGGCTGTCACATAGATTTTCGTTATTTTCCCGGCATCATGCTCTTTAATCACCCTCTTACAGGTTGCAATCATCGACTGAATAATGGAGTATTCATGCATTACTGTTTACCTTTATTGAAAATCCCATAATCTTTCTCCTCCATGTACCCCTTTATCCGCCTCATCACCAGCACAGATTTCCCCTACCCGGCATTCTCCTGGCTCTAAATCAAAAGCAGGGTCTTGAGCAGAAACCTTATTGCTCCCCTCACCTTTACCGGGGACTGCGAGGCAGTATTTCTCCAAAAAGGAAATAATCTGCTTTCCCCCCCTGATAAACTCCACCCCATCATTTCTTTTTTCAATCAACACAGGAATGGTATTAACATCAAGAAGTTTTAAGATTTTTCTATTGATTGCAAGATCATAGACTTCATTATACACAAGACCAGGGATTGGGCTTTGTTCAATACTGTTAAGAGGATTAAACTTCACCTCACAGGATACCGTCCTTTCCAGTACCTCAAAGACATTATGGCAATGGGGGCAATCTTCAGAAAAGATAAAATAAAGTTGCCGACCGGGCCGAACAGAAGAGTGCTTAACCGCATAAGTACCATCTGCAAGGGACAACTCACCACTGTCCATGGCAGGGTTATTAAATTGGAGCAGAGAAAAGATAATAATTTCTGAACTTAATATCAAAAATCCAAGACAGGCCTGCCGCCAGCCGGCGATGATATTCATAAAGACAATAAAGGCAAATATGAGCAAACAATATGAGCAGAAAACCTGGACGACAAACCATTGATACGAGATCAGTACCCCTTCGGCAGCCACAGCACAGATCAGAAGAACCCTGAGCAATCCGCTACTCAGTAAATGCTTACGGGACATTGTCGAATAAGTTGGTGAGTGCCGTCTCGCCCACCACGCAGTGACAAAAAGAAATATAAAAAATGCCCCACCAGCATAATTAAACCAAAGCGGTGGGATTTTCAGCATACTCTCGACAATCTCACATCCCTGACCTATGCAAAATGCTTTGTCTATTATGAGCAGATAGCCAATTTTTACCATTACAGTTACAAAGCCGGCAAGAGCCAGAGATGCTATCCAGCCAAGCTGTTTGCGGCTTAGTAAAAAACTGTTTCCATTCATTTCAGTTCCCTTGCATTATTTTTATATCCAGATACAGCGAGATGTATCCCTCCGTGACCATCAGTCTACCACATGAGCAAACCAATATGCACGCACCTCAAAAAATTAGGGTAATCACCTTGACTTAAACATAACAAATGACATAGCATAAAAGAATAGAAACATAATAATAATAATAATAAATGTCTAAAGAGGAGAACCATGTTCAAAAAAACATCATTCAGTGTCAAGTTGTTTGCCGGGGTACTAACTTCCATTATAGCGATTCTTACCACCTCAGGAGTCATTAATATAATGACTGCCCAATCTGGGTTGCAAGATCAGGGAATCAAGTCTCTCCTAGCCAAGTCGGAGACAGTCATCTCAACCTTTGCCATGCAGGAAGAATTAATCGGAGAAAAACTTAACGCCGATTTGATATTAGTGGATTATTTTGTAACTGAATTAGGTACTCCAAATCTTGATTACAGTACAATGGAACAGGAAACCGTTACTAACCAGGCCAGTAAACAACAAAGCTCTGTCAATATTCCATCTTTGAGATTTGGCAGCGAGGTGATAAACCATAATTTCTCCCTTGTTGACAGCATCCAGAAAATGGTTGGCGGTACAGCCACAGTCTTTCAGGTTGTTGACAACAAACTGCTGCGGATATCAACCAATGTGAAAAAGCTTGACGGGCAGCGGGCTACAGGTACATATATTCCCTCTAATAGTCCTGTTTATAAAAGTGTCATGGCGGGCAGAACCTTTTACGGCAAGGCTTTTGTAGTCAACGCCTGGTATCAGACCGCCTACAAACCACTTAAGGATTCAGAGGGTAACATAGTCAGTGTTGTTTATGTAGGAAGAAAAATATTAAGCGACACAATGCTTGGTTTCTTCCAACAGATAGCAAATGACAGTGGTGCCGGGATATATATATATAATTCAAAAGGGGAAGTCCTCGTTGACACGACCAGACGTTTCAAAGGGAAAAATATTTTTGATTTCCCCCATGGGGATTTATTAAAAGATGACAGCACAGAAATCATCCGCTACAGATCTGATAATGACCAAATCAAAAAAGTGGCCGCCAATTCTTATTTTCAGCCCTGGGATTTTCACCTGGTCATTGAGAAGACAGAAAAACATATAACCGGGGGAATCGAGAAAAAACTTGCCAAAACAACCCTGTTATCCATAATTTTTGGAATTATAATCAGTTCCCTCTGCTTGCTGGTAATAATCAGAATTATAACCAAACCGCTACAGGAACTGGCAGAGCAGACAGAAAAGGTGGTCAAAGGCGATTATGACATATCCTTCAACTATGCAGGCAACGATGCCATTGGCAAGGTCGGGCACTCTTTCAAGAGTATGGTCAAAAATCTTAAAGAAGTTATGGCCGGAATATCATCCGGTGTCAACCAGTTGTCCAGCTCATCATCTGAGCTGACCAAAACCGCAAATGAAATAAACAACAACGCAGGTGCAACAGCAGATACTGTTACCCAGGTTACCGGTGCAAGCGAAAGCATGAGCCAGGCCGTCAATATAGTTGCCTCGGCAATGGAAGAGACATCTGTCAACATGCAGACCATATCCACAGCCGCAGAAGAACTAAGTTCAACCATTGAGGAAATTTCCAATAACACTGAAAATGCCCAGAACATAGTGACCGATGCAGTCAGCAATGCGGAAAGGGCAACAGAGAAAGTCAATGCCCTCGACAATGCAGCTCGTAAGATAAACAAAGTAACAGAGGTGATAACCGAAATTGCAGAGCAGACAAATCTTCTCGCCTTAAACGCCACCATTGAAGCGGCAAGAGCCGGTGAAGCCGGTAAAGGTTTTTCGGTGGTTGCCAACGAAATCAAGGAATTGGCTGCCCAGACGGCGGATGCCACCAAAGAGATCAAAGATAAGATCGCCTCAATCCAGAGTGTTACAGCAGATACCATTGGTGAGATAAATGGAACTTCTCATATAATTTCCGATATAAGCAAGATGGTAAATATCATTGCCGAAGCAGTCCAGAGGCAAACAGCAACCACCCAGGAAATTTCACACAGCCTCGGGGAAATGGCAGCAGGTGTCAGCGAGGCAACCGAGAGTATCAGTCGCACCGCCGGGGATGCTGACCAGGTCGTCACTGAAATGGAAACAGTCAAGGCCATGTCTATGCAGATAACAAGTTCCGGCCGGGAAGTTTTGCAGGCATCACAGTCTCTAAATGAGCTTGCAGGCAAATTGGACAACATGACGAATAAATATGCCAGCTGATTTTCAAGCCTGTCATCAGTAAAAGCAATTAAAAAAAGCCGCCCTGTTCCCAAGACGGCTTTTTTTAATTTTTATTTTTTTATTGCTTGCCATAGCAATAACAATATTCAATCAAGTTACGGTTTCAACCAGTACTGACGCATGATTTTGCCCCCCCTCCCACCGCAGAGCGGTGGGAGGGGGGGCATCCAATCAAGCTGCGGTTTCAGCAACCTCACTTTCGTTTTCAGCAACTTCCGGTTCAGGCTTAGGTGCAGATTTAGGTTTTGCCTTAATCTTTTTCTCTTTTATGCTCTTGGGTGGCCTCTCACCCATGGCCCGAAACTCCTCCCAGGTCACAACCGACAGGGCTTTAAATTTACACCCAGCAACACATGCCTGGATTTCCTTGTCATAGCAAAGGTCACATTTAAGAGCAGTCATCCGCTTGATAGCGGTGATAGGATTTGTAACCTCATGGACTTCAATGGCACCAAATGGACAAGCCATTTCACAGGTACCACAACCGGAGCAATCCTCTTCCTGCACCCTGACAATCCCGTTATCAACTATAATTACTCCTATGGGGCAGGCCTTGGCACATGGAGTATCTTCACAATGCATGCACTGCATTGCCGCATTAAACTTTTCCCCGTCTTCTTTTATCTTGATAACCCTGTTTCTGGAGACAAGCTTAATGCCCAACCCCTTAGCCTCTTTTTTGTTAATCCCGTAATGACCGGTCGAACATTTAACCATACACATTCCGCAACCAACACATAAACCGGAATCGCATAACACAAACCTATTCACTGTTATTTCTTCCATAAGCCTCCCCCCTATCTTTCCGTACAGGAGATGCACGGGTCTATGCTGTTAAAAATCAATGCCACATCTGCGGTTTTGTTACCCGGCATCATAATCTTCAATGCTTCCCAATGCATGTATGTAGGCACTCGCCATTTAACCCGTTCCGGTTTATCCGTCCCGTTTGCCTTGACATAATAAAACAACTCACCCCGCGGAGCCTCGGTACGGGCAACAGCCTCTCCCGCCGGAATTCTCGGCAGACCGCCAACAGTCAACGGCCCTTCAGGAAGGTCTCGCAAGCATTGCTCGGCGAGATCAATGGCCTGGAACACTTCTCCCAGACGAACCAAAGTTCTTGCCCTGACATCACAGCCATCTTCAAGAATAACATCAAAGTTAAGCCTGTCGTAAGCCGCATAGGGATAAATGTCGCGAATATCATTGTTAACTCCGCTTCCCCTGGCAGTAGGCCCGACGATGCCGACTCTTAGTGCATCTTCTTTGGAGATAACCCCAACGCCTTCGGTTCTCAACCTGACCATCCGGTTATGTCTGAAAATGTTAATTACTTCCTCAACCGGTTTTTTTAACTTGTTAAGTGAATCCCTGACATATTTGATTTTATCATCATCCATGTCAAACTTGACCCCGCCAATGGTATTGGCACTCAAATCCATGCGGTTCCCCCAGACTGTCTCCTTCAAATCCTGAAGAATTTCTCTGGTTTCCATGGTCTGGGTCATCAGGGAATGGAAGCCGATAACATGAGCCTGCATACTTATATTGAAGAGATGGGATGCTGCCCGCTTGATCTCATCGGCAAACACCCGCAAATACTCAGCTCTTTCCGAAATCCTTGTCCCGGCAATCTTCTCCATCGCCATAATATAAGTGAAGGGATGATTATTTGAACAGAGCGAACAGGTTCGCTCTGTGACAATCATACTCTGGAGAAAATTCTTGCGAAGAATCATGGCCTCCATCCCCCGATGGACAAAGCCGCTTAATATGTCAACGCCGGTGATGGTCTCACCTTCCAAATGAACCTTGAAGTAAACCGGCTCTTCAAGAGCTATATGAACAGGACCAATCGGCAGTTTGAATGACTTACCCATTATCTTCCTCCTTTTGTTCATTGATATGCTCCCAGAGCGTACTGGTTGCAGCTCCAGCCATGGCATCGGAGAGCGAGGTATACTCCTCAAAAACATTCTCAGCCATGGATTCGTCCAGAATCAACCTCTCATCAGAGCATGGATGACCGACCGCCACGATGCCAAAGATATCCTTCATTTCTCTCTCCGACCAATCTCCACTTTTTAATATTGTGGTGATAGCAGGGACAGCTTTATCATCGGTGAAAGTAGTAGCCGTAATTACCATACCGCCAACATCCATATGGTAGGCAACCTCGTTCCCCCCCTCAACGCTATAGGGCGTAATTGTAATGACTCTGCCTCCATATTTATGAACCAGCCTGGCAAGCCCGACAATATCATTTTTATCATTCAATTTAATAAAAATATCATCACCGCCTACATGGTTTTCATAACCTGGCCCCAGCTCAAAACCTCCCGGAGCAAAAATATCTGCCTCAGCAAGAAAAGTTACCTTCAATTCCTGTTTATCTGTTTTCATTTATATAACTCCTCAAACCTTTTCATTCTCCGACATTCAGGGCAAAGGGAAGCGTTACTCCTCTCTTCATCGCTGACTACACTATAAGCCCGCTCAAGCAGCAACTCAACCATCGGTCTGATTTTTTTACTGCACTTCCGGCAACCAACAAGGTCAACCTCGCCATAAACAGTTTTGTCATATTTTTCTTTTTGCAGGGTTACCGTATGAAAATTGGTTGTGTGGTGGACCGCATTAGTCGGACAAAAAAAGCCGCAGTTTCCACAAAGCGTACAACTGTTCAGCCAATAAGAAAAACTGATTCCCTCGCCATCATCGGTTTCTGCAACCCTGATGGCTCCGGTCGGACAGACATGCTGACAGGTTGAACATCCTATGCAGGTGTCCTTATCCCAGGCAATTATTCCCCGGTATGTGTCGGGCAGAAAAGTCTCTCCAAATGGATACGGATCTGTGGTGGGAGCATGAAAGAAATTGTGCAATGCTATTTTAAAAAATCCGGCCATCTTTATGCCTCCTGAAACTGTTCAATTCTCTCTTTCCAGATACCAATTGCCGCAGCGATTCCGTCAATAATGGACTGGGGGCGAACGGGACAGCCCGCTACATTGACATCAACATCCACAAACTTGTCAAGAGGCCCATTGATAGGGTAGCAATCACGAAACACCCCACCACTGATCGGGCAGATACCAACAGCAATAATCACTCTTGGTTCCGGAATTTCATCCAGCAACCTTATAAGGTAAGGTTCTGAGCGGGCAGTGACAGGACCGGTTACCAAAACGATATCAGCATGCTTGGGAGAACTGGTATACTTACAACCCAGTCTTTCCGCATCATAACGGGGAATCATGGCTGTGGTTGCCAGTTCAACATCGCAACCATTGCATGAGCCGGTATTTATCCTGAACAGCCAAGGCGATTTAATAATATATTTTGAACTCATATTTCTCCTCTTATAACTTCTCTTATAGCTTATACGAATAAAACCAGAAACAGGCTCAAGAGCGAAAGAGCTATAGGGACAGTCATCAAAAATTTCAAGGCTTGATCAATCCTGAAACTCGGCATCGAAGCGTGAATTAAAGCAATAACAAAGACTATACCTGCCGATTTGACAATGTACCAGATCAGGTTCAGCAACCAGCCGACATCGGCGAGTCCCGGCATAAAAAACACCTGGAGTACCGTCACTATAACCAGGAGTTTCAGGGCATGGGTCAGTTCAAAAAGTGCCAGGGGCATACCGCTGTATTCAATAAGATATCCTTTCATAACATCCGCATCGTTTTCAGCAATATGAAACGGCGGTATTTCAAGGGTTGCCAGCATAAAAATAACAAAAGCCAGAAAGGCAGGCAACATTACCAAATCAGTTATAAAAGAACCGTGCGCAAGCTGATAATCAACAATTGCCCGTAAGGAAAAAACAGCACCCTCCCCGCCCCCGGCATGAATGGCAACCGTAAAAAGGATGATAATAAAAGTAATCTCATAGGCAAAGACGAGAACGACCTCTCTCGAGACAGAGATAGCCGCATAAGTTGATCCGGAGGCACTGCCGCCCATAATATGAGAAACCGCCGGCAAAGCCATCAGGTAAATTAGAACAATCAGATCACTTGATGCTGTTGTGCCGATACATACCCCGCCAATGGGCAGGATGGATATGGCAACTATCATCCCGACAAAACCAAAAACCGGTGCCAGACCAAAAAATACCTTGCTGTTAGCACCGCTGGGAAACAACACCTCTTTGGAACGCAACTTTACAATATCAAAAAAATTTTGAAAAATAGGCGGGCCGACCCGCCCCTGAAAACGGGCAACTGCAATTCGCTCAAAGCTAAGCAGTATCAATCCAAAAAAAATAGCAAACAGCCCCCCCGGAAAAACAAGAAATGAAAAAATATCACTAGCGTTCAACATAGCCACCCTTTATCCCGATTATTTTTTTGGTTACCTTAACCACACCCTTGATAAACTTCTTGGCATCCTCATATAAATTAGCCGATGAGACATGTTTATCTTCACGGGTGAGATCCCCAACACCACAGACATACACATGGGTCGTTCTTGTTTTTGTTTTGGTAACGAGGTACACAACCCCAACCAGAAACATTGCGAAAAACAGAATAAATGTAAGATACATCATGTTTAAACTGTAACCATCAGCAGTGATGGTGGCAAGACCGATGGTAAGAGGCTCCATGTTAAAACTGATAACTATGGAGTTAATTACTCCGAGGACGAGACCCGGGAAGGTACCAATAATGACAGTCAGCCCGGCAAGAATAATCATGGGGGTAAGCATGTACCAAGAGGCCTCTTTGGCATCCTTGCAAGCAGGTTGCAGCTGACCAAGATAGGCCGAATGCATAAATTTAACAAAAGAGGCAAGGGTTAACACCGAACCGAACAGGGCAAGGATAGCAACCCCAATAAAACCTGCATCCATGGAGGCATGATAGATCATCCACTTGGAAACAAAACCGGAATAAATAGGGACTCCGGCAATGGCAAGAACACCAACCATAAAGCAGACAAAAGTTATCGGCATTTTTTTGGCCAAACCACCGAGCTTATCCATCCTGTCGGTGCCTGTTGATATAAAGATAGCACCGGCACAGAGAAAGAGCAGGTTCTTAAAAAACATATGACTGACAAAGTGGAGGAGACCACCGGCAAGCCCCATGGATGTCATGATTGCACAACCAACCACCACATAGCCAAGCTGACTTACGGTATGAAAGATAAGCAGCCGTTTCATACTGTTGGTCAACATCGCAAATGATGCTGCCATGACAATGGTTATAGCCCCTATCCAGGCTGCCACATGCTGAATCAGCTCAAGGGAAAGAAACATACCGGTGGCTGAGACTCCGGCGGCGGCAACAAAGAACAGCTTGACCATCATGAACGGCCCGCTTTTCAGCATGGTTGAGGAGATATAACCGCTGATCGGAGTTGGTGCCGGTTTGGGATGCATCTGATAATCAATCCGAAATGGCAGTTGAGCCGCCTTCATCAAAAAGCCAAGGGTCAACATGGCAATGGCAATGGCAACACCCGGCGTATAAATAAAACCTCCGGCAAGCTCGGTGAAGTTCCAGGAACCGGTTTCCTTGAGAAGCAGGGTCATGCCGACCACAAGCGTAGCCGCTCCGGCAAAGTTGAAAACAAAATACTTGGAAGCCTCTTGCACAGAGAATGAATCTTCTTCATGAACCAGGGCAGCCCACAAACACCAGCCGCTCATGATTTCCCAAAAGAAAAACATGGAAAAAAGCTCACCGCTTAAACTGACCCCAAGCAGACCGGCTATCATCAGGAGGAAAAAGGTATAAAATCTATATTGCTTATGAGAGTGATCCATATAGTTGATGGAATATATGAACTGAAGAACCCCCATAAACAGAATAAGAAAAGCAAAGACCCTGCCATAAAGATCGGCATCGGAGAATGGAATAAATGCCATGGCAAGCAGGCAACTTCCGGCTGACAGAAATCCTGCCAGGGTATTGGACCTCCTTCCCAACCAGTAAATAGAGATCCCGCAAAAGCAGAGGAAAAGAGCCGGCAAAGGCCAGTTTATGCTGAGATCAGGCAAATTGACCGGAGCTGACCCCATAATCCCGGCAAAGACCGCAAAGGGCTGAACAGATATCTGCGGAAACAAACCTCCCATAAGAGAAAATCCCAACAGAACATAAAGCGGGGTGAGCTTGGCACGAGGACTCTCTTCTAACTTTTCACCCTTATATTTTTCAAGAAAAATAACTCTTACCAAACGGAGAAAAACGAGAAAGAACAGGACTTCACCGGCAGCAAGAACCATTGCACTAAATATCTGCCCCGAATCCATCAAACTATATATAATTAAAACCTTACTTGAGAAAGCACTGAACGGCGGCAACCCCATCATTCCGAAAACTCCAGCCGCAAGCGGAATAGCTGTAAACGGCATGGCCCTTCCCAGGCCTCGCATATCCGAGAGTTTACGACTGCCAATTTTCTTGCTCAACAAAATGCCTGAAAGGGACATTAACCCGACCAGAACCATGAAGTTAAAGAAATGAAAGGAAAATGCGGTTAGAGCCAGTGATGTTTTTAACATTAACACTGTCGAAATATCAATCGACAAGCCGGTAAATGCGAAAATCAAAATCTTTTTAAGGTCCTCATGAAACAAAGCCTTGAATCCGCAATACAGCAATATAGCCAAAGCGATAACATGAATCGCTCCAGCAGCATGACTATGAACAGATACCGTCTGTTCACTTAGAGCCGCAATGTCCATACACCCCCCTACTTCTTGTTTTAATTATTTAACCAGGCAGTTAGACCTGATTATTTTCCAACTTAACAAACCCTTGCGGTAACTTAACCTTGAGATTTAAAATCCACTATGGCAAATAACAATAATGCCTGTTACACATTTCCCCCACAACCTTGACGAAGTATTGCCTCTAAGTGAAAGGCTAAAGAGCACTTACAATCAGTTTTTACATAAAAATGCAAGATAAATATCCTGATAGAAATCATCAGAAATTTTGATGGTTTCACCAATTGTCTGCCGCCAACAATATATTGACAATGGCAAACATGCACCTTCCACACCGACAACAATTCGCCACATAGCACAGCCTGCTCCATGGTTATTATTTTTCCCATGCCAAGCCACAAGGGCAACTGCTTATCAATGCGATTTATTATAAAAAACATTGATGATCATGCCGTGACTTACGGTCATAGTCATGCAATCGCCTCTGCCCTCATAATACAGGTACCAACCGCAACACACACTTATAAACTTACCGAACATATGCACATTGACATCATAAAATCTCATATGCTGTGGGACAATGACAAAAAAAAGTTGCTTTTAGCCAGGAAAGAGACGACAATAAGGAGACGACAATAAGGAGAAATAAATTCAAACTCTCCCTGACAACAAACACTATCCTTCTTGTCAATGTGCCATGTCCGCACATAAATTCCTTCAGCAATAAAAGTGAATAATATCAAACAAGGCTTCAGCATGAAAACAAAAGAACTGCCCATCATTTCCATTATCCTTATATTGGTAGCATTTCTCGGTCTTCTTTACGCCTACCTGCCAATCATCCAGGTTTTACTGGATCGCTGGCAAAATGAAGATAATTCCTACTGTTATCTCGTCATCCCTCTTTTCATTTACCTGCTCTGGGAAAAAAAAGAAGATTTCCATTTCAAACAATTCAACTGGTCAATATGGGGTCTGCCTGCCGCCTTACTATCCACTTTTATTATCATCGCCGGCGAAGCTGGTTCCGTGGAGACCCTGTTGTTTGCCGGCCTGTGGGGATACATTGTAAGTTTTTTCATAGCTCTCTATGGTATACGGCGAATCATGAGCCTCTGGTTTCCCATGCTTATTCTACTTTTTATTATCCCTATGCCGCCGTTTATAAACCGCACCCTGACTTTTGAGATGAAACTTGCCGCCAGCACCCTGTCAGTAGATATGCTACGGGCTGTAGGTATCTCCGTTTTGCAAAGCGGCAATATTCTTGACCTGGGCATCACCAAAATGGAGGTGGTTGATGCCTGCAGCGGTTTAAGATACCTTATGTCCTTGCTGTTGATGGCATTATTGATAGGACATTTTTTTGCAACTTCCTGGTGGAGAAAAATCCTCCTGGTTCTGCTGGTGTACCCCCTGTCCATTCTTTTTAACGCTATTCGTATTTTCGTAACCGGCATCTTGCTCACTGGTGGCTATGAATCCCTTACGGAGGGGGCTTTTCACGATATAGCCGGACTTGTCGTATTTGTCGCCGCCGGAGTTGTCCTTTATTTTGCCGCAAAGATTGGCGTGAAACATAGTAGCAAAAAAAGTGAAAACAACTGGACAGACCCTGGTGGGCGACAAACATCACCTGTAAAGTCCATAATTATTACAGGGTGCTTTTGTGTATTGTTTGCAAGCGGTTCTTGGGTCACTCAAAATCTAACTTCAAAAATGTATATCCCTGAAAGGAGTACATTCACATCGTTCCCCATGGAAATTGGTAAATGGCAGGGAACCAGAAGCTACCTTTCACAGGAAATCCTCGATGCTCTTTGGGCTGAAGATTATGTCAATGCTGTATTTACCAGCAAAGACACACCAAATGTCATCTACATGCTTATTCCCTATTATGAGCAACAGGGAACCGGCAACACTGCTCACGCACCTCAGTCCTGCCTGCTCGGTGGCGGCTGGAAAATAGAACAGTCTCAAACGACAAAGATGATGGTGCCTGATAGGGAGATAGATGTCGGTATGATGGTGATGAGCAAGGGAAATCACCGAATGCTGGCCAGCTACTTTTTTCTACAGAGGGGACGAGTGATTGTCAGCCCCTGGTGGAACAAATACTACCTTATGCTTGATGCCTTAAAGTTGGGTAGAACTGACGGAGCCCTGATTCGCGTCGAAATGCACATGCCAGCAGGGGAAAACAGAGAAGATGCAAAGAAGATGCTGGAGGATTTTATCGTTGAATTGTGGCCATTACTGCCGGATTATGTGCCAAACTAGGAGCTTGTCCGAGAATAGGCATTTTGTTCAAAATCAAGGCATTTCCAAAAAATAAGCACAGCCATATAGGTGATATTGCGAGCATTATTTTTTTAAAATAACGCAGAGTTTGGGCAGGTAAGCGAGGTACGAGACTCCGAAATGACATTCTCGGACAGGCTCCTAGACATAAAGGTTCGGAACAAAACTGTCACCATATTTTTTTAATACCACATTCAGGGAAAAACGAGAAAATCGGAACTGGCAATGATTAAACAACAAGTAAACATGATAAATACCTGCCGGATGACCGCTGATGCCATGGGTGTAATTGCAGCGGGATACAGTGCTATGCATTTGGTCAAATATTATGTGCCAAATGTTTCCTGGTCTCTGGATAATACTCAGCTTGTGGCATCGATTCTGTTTGTCATGTTTATAAATAACTATGTGTTGGGCAGGATGGATGTCTATGGTGACCGTAAGTACCAGAACCTGTTATCCCTGAGCGTGACTGTCGGCAAAGCTTTACTTACAACATTTGCAATCTTGGCAGGGGTTGTATTCATCCTGGACATGACCGAATTCCCCCGCTCCTATTTCGTGATCTTTGCTGGTCTCTGCTTAATATACATAATCACTGGAAAGGTATTGGTTCACGGATATTTTGACTGCGTCCTCAGTAATGGGAAAAATACCCGGCAAGTGTTAATTGTCGGGGATCTTACCCGGGGTAAAATTGTCACCATGACTCTTTCTTCACAGGCAAGCTGGGGTCATCATATTATCGGAAGGTTAAAGACCTCATTAGACGAAGCCGACTGTGCCGATACTCTGGGGACAGTAGACAATTTCCATGATATACTTCGCCGAAATGCTGTTGACGAGGTCGTTTTCGCCATTGATAACGACCCATCAGTAAATATTTCAGAACTGCTCAACCATTGTCGAAGGGTTGGACTTCCGGTGCGTATACTCCCCGCACTATGGCAACCTGGTGAGGAGTCCATATCAGTTGAAAGCTTGCAGGGAATACCTTTTATCACCATCAAACAGGGGCAAATCAATGCCACTGATCTTCTTTACAAACGGCTTCTTGATATCTGCGGCGGCTTAACCGGTCTTCTCCTGCTCTTTATTATGTACCCGTTTATCGGCATCGCCATTAAACTCGATTCTCCGGGACCGGTTATCTTTAAACAGAAACGGGTCGGACGCAATGGCCGTATTTTTAATCTGTACAAATTTCGCTCCATGCACGAAGATGCCGAACAACGCAAACAAAAACTAATGAATCAAAATGAAATGAACGGTTTTATGTTCAAAATGAATAATGATCCCCGCATTACCAAAGTTGGTCGTTTCCTGCGTAAAACTTCTCTTGATGAATTTCCACAGTTTATAAATGTTTTGAAGGGAGAAATGAGCCTGGTTGGGACAAGGCCCCCCACCGTGGATGAGGTTTCTCAATACGATGCCTGGCACCTGAAAAGGATTTCGGCAAAACCGGGGATCACCGGATTATGGCAGGTATCAGGCAGGAACAGAATCAATGACTTTGATCAGGTTGTCAGATTAGACTGTCAGTATCTTGACCGATGGCGTTTTACTGATGACATAAAAATTATAATGAAAACAGTTACGGTTGTTCTGAAAAGAAAAGGGGCATTGTAAGAGGCATAAAAACCGGCACCTTCGGTTAGCATAACTTTTCTTTCATAATATCTACATTTTCCCTTGCCTTCTGCAAACCACCTCGCTATTATTAGTTTCCTATAAACTTTTTTTTTCTTAAATTCAAATAAGAGGAAAGTTTTTGTATTGACATGAAATTAAAATTAGCTATCGCAGTCACCATTTAGGCAGGGTTTATTTACTCCTGTCTACCTAACCTTATTTATTTTATTACAACTCCATAAAAATCATATTCGCAAAAAAAAATCCCTCTGCCGAGCTTATAATTATATCCATTCAGTTAAAGGAACTCTATCATGCTCAGGAATGTCGTAAACTGTATGTTTTTATGTTTTCTGACAACTCTCCTTACCGCCTGTGGTAGTCCGGAAGAGAAATCTGCCAGATTTATCGAGAAAGGCAAGGAACTTTACAGTTCCGGTAAATATACTACAGCCCGAATAGAATTTAAAAATGCCCTCCAGATCGATCAAAAATCTGCGACGGCATTCTATCATCTTGGTTTGGCAGAGCTAAAACTTGAAAATTTCCGGGCCGCCTACGGAGCCTTCAGTAAAGCGGTTGAATATGATCCGAACAACCTTGATGCCCACCTTGAATTGGGACGCCTGTTCCTCGGTGCCCGCCAGATTGAGCAGGCAGCGGAGAAATCGGAACTGATCCTTGCTGCAACTCCGGATAAAATCGAAGCAAAAATACTCAAGGCTTCAGTGTTACAGGCAAAAGAGCAATCGGAGGAATGCGTTGCCCTGCTTGGTGATCTGGTAACGATTGACTTGAAACATCCCCAGGCGTTTATGGTTCTGGCTGCATGTTATTCCCAGTTAAACAAAGAGGACAAGATAGAGGAAACATTAAAAAAAGGAATAAATGCCAACCCCGATGATGTAGCGTTGAGGCTAATGATGGCCCGCTATGAAGCAAGACATAAGCGGCTGGATGAAGCTGTCATTCATATGAGAAAAGTTATTGCAATCCAGCCGGAAAACACAAGTTTTGTTTTTCAGCTGGCAGGTTTATATTGGGCATTTGGTGAAAAAGATCAGGGTATGGCTGTTATCCGGGAACTGCTTGAAGGTGAACAGGAAGATGAATCGCTTTATCTTCAGGCGGCCGGGCTTTTCAGCGGTGAACAGGGCAGAAGCCGTAGTATGGAACTACTGCGGGAAGGTCTTGACAAGTTTCCGGAGAGTTTCAAACTTCGTTTTGCCCTTAGCGATATTTATGTTAATGAAAAACAGATTGATAAAGGATTTTCAATCCTCAACGAGTGCCTGGGTTTAACTAACGATCCTGACGATCCCAACATAATCGTGACCAGGCTGGCTTTGGCAAAACTTTACCTGCTTACCAACCAGGTTACAGAGGCCAAGGAAAATCTCCAGGAAGTCCTAATGCGGGCTCCTGAAAATGTAGAGGCCCGCTATCTGAATGGTCAAATACTTCTTGGGGAAAGAAAAAGTGAAGAAGCAGTGGCTGAGTTCAGAACTGTCATCGCTGAAAAACCACAGTTTATTCCAGGATATCTCCTTCTCTCAAGGGCCCACCTCGCCAACAACCAGCCGGAACTGGCTATGAATGTCCTGAAAAAAGCCTTGGATATCAACCCGGATACCCCGGAAATATACCGGAACATGGCAGTCCTGTATGTCAGGATGAAAGATTATAATGCGGCTGAAGCAAGCCTCCGCAGTATCCTCAACAGCAAGCCGGATGACCTGCGCACTATCATGGAGCTGGGAGACCTCTTTGTGTTAAGCGGCCAGTTTGAAAAAGCGAATCAGCATTATAAAAAGATTATCGAAAAAGAGCCGCTACACCCGTTAGCTTACCTCAAATCGGGTCAACTCTATGTTCAGCAGAAAAACTGGCAGGCTGCTGAAGAAATCATTAAAAAAGGATATACTCTCAACCCGGACACGCCGACATTACTCTCTACTCTTGTCAAGATATACCTCTCGCAGGGAAAGGAAGAGGCTGCCATTGCCGTCAGCAGAAAAGAAATTTCCCGTCGCTCTGACAGCCCCATCGGCTATACCATTCTCGGTCAGATTTATGCCAATCTGCAAAGATACCAGGAAGCCGAAAAGATGCTGAAAAAAGCCATTGAGCTGCAACCAGCCTGGCAGACTCCATATAATACCCTGACACAACTATACATACAGCAGGGGAAACAGGAACAGGCTATTGAAGAGTTGGAGGCCCTGAAGCAGGCATCTCCTGGGAACCTGCCCACCTATCTTTCCCTTGCCATATTGTACGAAAGGACCGGTCAATATGACAAAGCCCGCACCACCTACGAACAGCTGACAGGGAAAAAGCCTGACTCATGGGTGGCTGCCAATAATTTGGCCTTCTTCCTGAGCCAGCATTCACGCAGTCAGGAAGACCTTGACAATGCTCTTGTGCTTGCAGAAAAAGCAAACAGCCTCCGCCCTGATAACGAGTTTGTCCTGGACACCCTTGGCATGGTACATTTCAAACGAGGCGAATATGACAAAGCCATGGTTTTCCTGGAACAGGCTCTGGAAAAATCCCCGGACAAACCGGTAATCAATTTTCATACAGCTATGGTGCTGCATGAAATTGGTCGAATTATAGATGCCTGTGAAAAACTTGATAAAGCATTGCTTATTAGCGACGATGATTTTCCTGAACGGGACAAAGCTGCAAAGATGCATAAAGAGTTATGCCAATAAAGATCAGCTATTTCCTGTTTATAGGGAATAGCACAACTTTCTTGCTAAGTTCCCCGGTGAGTCAGACCTGAATCGCTGATGCTTTCCAGGAAGATATCGTTACAACACTGTGAGTAGAGGAGATAAAAGAAGAAGATGAAAATTTTGAGTGTTTTTACAATATTGCTATGTTTCCTTGTCGGATCGCTGTCTGTTGTTTATGCTGATAACGACTCAGTAGCCAACAACGATGGCATCATGCCCTCAACCAGTGAGTATATCATAGGAAAAGGTGATATACTTCAATTATCAGTCTGGAAAGATCCAGAATTAAGCCGACAGGTTAGCGTGCTTCCTGATGGTACAATTTCTCTGCCCCTGGTTGGCCAACTTGTAGCCGCCGGGAAAACTGTAAGACAACTTGAAGATGAAGTGACAAAAGGGATAAAAAATTATCTTCCCTCCCCTGTCCTTGATGTCAGTGTAGTCCAAGTCAACAGCATGATTATCTATGTAATTGGCAAAGTAAGGGCTCCGGGGAGGTTTCCTGTAAGTTCCGAAGTCAATGTCCTCCAGGCTTTGTCCATGGCAGGCGGGCTTGACAGATTTGCCGATGAAGACGATATAAAAATATATCGGGAAAAAAATGGTCAAACTAAAATTTTACTTTTTGACTACACCCAAGTCATTAAAGGTGAGCAGTTGCAACAAAACATACGCCTGAGGCGAGGCGATGTGATTGTAATTCCATGAAAAAGATAAGCTTGCCTGGCACAGTGAAAAGCAAAGGTGCAGGGAATGAATGTATTTCCATAACAACCTGGAGAATGGGTGTGTTTTGCCTGATATGCCTTTTTTCCTCTCCCTATAATGCTGTTGGCGGAGATTTTTCTACAACCACCAGTATTGAGATAAGACAGACATACAACGATAATATTTTCTTGGTGGATGAAAATCCGGAAATCAGGATGAAGGACTCAGCAACTGGCACAAGAGAAGAAAACACCAGAACTAAAAGTTCCGACTCCATCACAACCATTTCCCCCGGGATTGGCATAGATTATGAATCTCCACGATCATCGGCTGAAATCTCCGCCAGGCTTAATTTTCTTCGCTATTCAGACTTGAATGATCTTAACGATGTCAACCATTTCTACCGTGGCTTATTCAAATATCAGCTTACCCCATATACCCGCTTTACCCTTGACGGCAGTTATGTCCGTGACTCGGACCCAGGCAGTGAAACCGACATCACAGGGCTAAGCTACGGCACAAGTGTGCGACACCGGCAAAGCTATGGGGCTGGACTTGAATTTGATCTTTGTGAGCTAAGTCTTATTCAGCTTAATTACTCGTATGGACGGGACGATTTTGGTGATTCCAGCTTGGCTTCAGACAACACATATGCCCAAAGACTAAACCGCGAGGCAAACAACTCAAAAACACATACTTTAAGTCTTTTTTACACAAGAGATATAAGTGACATATTAGATAGGACATTTGTTTACAGCAATACCAGGTACCTGAACTATAAAACAATGAGGGCCGAACAGGATAATGTTTCAACGGTCATGGGTGCTGGTTACCAGTTGAGCGAAACCATAAGCTTAAGGGCAGGTGCGGGGGTACGCTATTCTCATGAGAACTTTAACTCTCACCAGTTGAGACTCATCGCAGATCCCCCTTTCTATGAGCTGATTGAAGTTGAACGACGCCAGGAACAATGGGCACCTGTAGGACACGCACAGCTTGAATACAATGGAGAGTGGACAACGGCCCGTTTACAATATTCCCATGATGTCCAGCCAGCCAGCGGCGAAGGGACCATGACCCAGTTAACCGAAGTGCGGCTGGATATTTCACGCCGTTTTGGCGAGTTTTTCAATATCAGAGGGTTCAGCAGCTACTTCTTTATGAAAGAGACGATAAATTACATGGAATTAATGAAAAAACCCTGAATTTGGGTATGGAAATGAATTATGAATTGAGCCAGTATTTTTCCCTGACCGGACACTATACTTATACGCACAATAAAGACGAACGAGAAAGAAGAGATCATTGGGTGTTACATGATGCCAACCGAAACATATTTTTTGTCAGCTTAAATTATAGATATTCATTTGAATAGTCTGTATATAATAAACACTTGAACTCGAAGTTTTCCGCAAATTATCACCTGTTGTGAATGCTTACCATTATTAGCGGAACCATGCGAAGTTATTTATTCAAATTAAATTTATATTTTCAAAACACCTTGAATCACACCCAACACTGGAGCTGTACATGGAAACTGAAGCATTAACCCCGGCCGCTTACTGGGGAATTTTAAAACGCAGAAAATGGGGAATGTCCCTTGTTTTTATCCTGATTTTAATCGCCGTGACGGTCGTAGCATTGTTGCTCCCCTCAATTTATCGTTCCTCAGCTGTTATCATGATTGAAGAACAGCAAATTCCCCAGGATCTTGTCATGACCACTGTCGAGACATATGCGGAACAGAGGGTGGAAAATATCAGACAAAGAGTACTGAGCTATACCCAGTTAAGTAATATCATGAACCAGCATAATCTGTATTCAGATTTGCAGGATAAATGGCTTCAGGAAAAGATTGTTGAAAAAATGCGGGAAGCCATACAGGTAAACACCCTCGCCACAGAAATCATGGATCGCCGTACCGGCAGACCGACAGCTGTGACCACTGCTTTTACAGTATCTTATGAAGGGAAAAACCCCCAAGCTGTTTTAAGGGTAACCAATACCTTGGTCTCTCTTTTCCTTGAAGAAAACCTCAAGGTACGGCAGCAGAGAGTTGCACAAACTTCTGATTTTCTTGCCAACGAAGCAAGTCGGATCAGAGGGGAACTGACCGCAGCGGACAGAGAAGTTGCAGAGTTCAAGCAACAGCATGTCAATGAACTTCCAGAACTGTTCC
>CAZEMY010000004.1:0-23901 GCA_964513405.1 uncultured Desulfobulbaceae bacterium | reverse complement strand
TTTGTTTACTGCCGCCCAGCAAAATTAATGCCAACCGTCATTTGCGGTTATAGGATAGACGCTATGAATATCTAATAGAAGAGCAAAGGGAAATTAAATAGTGCCTTTTTGTAAAAACCAGGAGGATCATCACCATTCCGAGGGCTACCCTTTTAAAAGAACCTTTTAAGTCGGATAATTATCCCTTATAGTAGTGATTTTACTAATATTGCAATCTGCGTGTTCCTAACCACTCTCACTGTGCTAATCATCTAAAACAACCAACTTGCCGACGGTGAAGTAAACGGCATCTCCAGTTGTCAATACCTGTTCTGACCCGGTTTGAACCATCAGCTCGGTCTTGTCATATCTAATCACATAATTTGTGGTTGAACCATGGTAAATAGTCTGGACAACTGTGGCTTTAAAGTCCCCGTTCTCGCAATCTAACTTTATCTCTTCCGGCCTGATCGACAGGGCTTGGGTGGGTATATTATCCAATCCTTTACTGGTACTGATCTCGGTAAAAAGCTTGGAGGTTTCCGGCTTATCGCTGTAAAGCAGGTTTGTTTTGCCAATAAAGTCGGCAATAAAACAGGATAATGGCTGGCGGTATATATCCTGAGGGCTACCGGATTGAGCAATCTGACCTTTATTGATTACCACCATCCTGTCGGCGAGTTCCATCGCTTCAGCCTGATCATGGGTTACATGAATAATCGTAAGGCCAAGGGTGGTGTGGATTCTTTTCAGTTCGGCCTGCATTATTTCCCGTAACTTGGCATCAAGATTTGAGAGCGGCTCGTCAAGCAGAAGAAGCTTTGGCGACATTATCAAAGCCCGTGCCAGGGCAACCCGCTGTTGTTCGCCACCGCTTAACTCATGGGGGTACCGTTTCTCCTTATCCGTCAGACGGACAAGTTGTAAATGTTTTGTGACCTTTTCCCTGATGATTGATTTGGGTATTTTTCTAACGACAAGCGGATAGGCTATATTTTTATAGATGTTAAAGTGGGGCCACAGGGCATAGTTTTGAAAAACCATGGCAACTTCCCGCTTCTCAGGGGGAACAGCAATTTTATCCGCTGCTGAAAATATAACCCTGTTATCAAGAATGATTTCTCCTGTATCCGGGGTTTCAAGACCGGCAACACTTTTAAGGAGCGTGCTTTTACCGCAACCACTCGGGCCGACGATGGTTAAAAACTCACCTTGATGCACTGATATATCAATTGATTTTACGGCAGCATTTGCACCATAATTCTTACTTAAATTGTTAATGGAAAGTTGAATTTTCATAGATTTTTTATTGCAATCCGTGCCAGGACAGTCAGAATAACCACAATAATGGAAATAGCGGCTGCCATCTCCGCACCGCCAAAATCATCACGGGCTGTAAACATCAAAACTCCGATCGTTTCATTACCGGGGGCAAAGAGCAGTAAAGAAATAGGTATCTCCCGCAGGGCGATGATAAAAGAGAGGAGCATGGCCGCCTGAATGCCCGGGGTCATGGTTGGCAGGCTGATGTCCTTAAAGGTTCGTATTGGGCTGGCACCGCTTATTCGGGCGGCATAATCAAGGCTTATGTCCTGATTCTGGACGATACCGGTCAGGTTTTTCAAGGCAACAGGGATAAACGAGGCAATATAGGTCATGATAATCAGCCAGGGAGTCCCATAGAGCATAAGACTTGAATCTGCCCAGGTGAGGATAGCGGCAATCCCTAGGACAATACCGGGTGTTGCCATGGGCAGGGAGGCAATGGCTTCGATTGTTTTATGACCGATTATCTTTGTTTTATATGAGACAAAGATAATCCCAAGGGAAATTATTATAGCACTTATACCGGCAACTATCCCATAGGATATGCTGTTATAGAATGCCCTGACGGCAAGGGGGATTTCCGATAAACTCAAATAATTTATCAGGGTAATATTATCAAAATTAAAGGGTAGGGATGTCCTCTTGGCAAGTGATGTAACTAACAGGGCAATTAATGGTAAAATTGTAGTGATTAAATGAAATAAAAACACCGAAACCGTCAACAGCATCTTGTTGGAAGTTATTTTTATAATCGGGGCAGTGCTGCTGCCAGAGGAGATGGTGGTAAACTTTTTATTTTTTAAAATATAATTATGGAGGTAAAATATAAGCAGGGAAGTCAACAGTAAAAAAACGGAAATTGTACTGGCAAGAGAAAGGTCAAGATTATTTAAAGCACTGAGGATACGAGTTGTCAGCACTTCTGTGCCGGACGGAAAGGCAATAAAGGCCGGGACGCTGAAGTTGGAAATAGCACGGCTAAAGACAAAAAGACCGATGGAGAAAAGAGTTGGAGCAATTAAAGGTAGTGAGATGGTTAAAGTTGTTCTCAGCCGGCTGGCTCCGCTTAAAATAGCCGCATCTTCGAGGGAGCGGCTGGAGTTTTTGAGAGCGTGTGAGACTGCCATAAAGACAATCGGATAGAGATTAATTGAAATAATGACAATTACTGCTTCTAATGAATAGGTGTCAAATTGATAGTTTAAGTCCTCCCATATACTGCTTGTCATCCGGTCTAACTTGCCGCCCCGGCGAAAAATATCTATCCAGGCAATAGCATAGACATAAGATGGAATGCATAAGGTTAGAAAGGTATTGATTTTAATGAACTTTTTGTACTTGAAATCTGTTCTGACCACTATCCAGGCAAGAGTTGTACCAAAAAGAGTGGCAAAAAGGGTGGAAAAAATACCTATATAAAGGGTGTTGACAAGGGCTGACAGGTTGCCGGCGGTGCTTAAACCGGTGATATAGGCCTGGAGACTGGGTTGGAAAGATCGGGTCGATATGCCAACGCTGTTGAGCAGGAGTGTAGCAAGCGGGTAGAATATTAATAATATTACAAAGAAATACGAGCCGAGAGCAAGGGCGTTGCCGGCGGGAGTACTGCCATTGCCGACAAGAGAATGTTTTAGGGTGACTAAGGAATTCTTAAAAATTGTGCTGGAACTTTGCCTGCTCGTGTTGGTCATGATGATCTTTAAGGTTGCTGCTTTGAAGATACCACCACGGTCCGGCACTCACCAGCTTATGCAGCAATATTATTTTTAATAGCAGGTGGGTGCCGGATATCCGCTGAGTGCCGGAACTGTAGTGAGTGCCGGATTAACGACCAGCAATTATTTCTTCAAAAGCAGCCCTCAGCTTTTGTTCATCTTTACTGGCCTGCTGCCAGTCAACAACTGTTTTTTTGATATCAGCCGGTACTCCAGACGGTGGATCTACATCCTTTCTGACTGAAATAAATCCAAATCGGCTGGCGATTTTCTGTCCCTCAACAGACAGGACAAAATCAACAAATTCTCTGGCAATTTTACCGTTCTTTGCCGGACGGTCAGGGTTAGCAATAATTCCCACCGGTCTTTGCAGGCTGATTGCCCCTTCCTTTGGCCAGGAGATAGTTAGAGGGGAGGTAATCCCATCTTTTTTATCCTTTTTTATGGATCGTAAAACTCCGTCATGGGGAATTATACCAGCATCAACCTCACCGGTTTTTACCTTGGTTGCTACGGCAGAGTTACGGGTGAGGAGCATGACATTGTTATCTCTCATTGCCTCCTGCAACTCCCATGAATTACCAAATGCCTGAAAAATGCCAGCATTTAAGGCAAGAGCCGTGGATGATTGAGTGGCATCAGCAAAAGCAAGCCGGTTCTTCCAGTGCGGTTTTTTTAAATCAGCAAAGGATTCAGGTATTTCACTTACGGCAACATTGGCAGTGCTGTAAACGATTACCCCGTAACGGGCATTAACAGGAGTAAAGTAACCGTCGCCAAATAGGTAGTCATCTCTGAAGGCGGCAGTTTCCGGGGAAACATATTTTTCCAGTAAATTTTCCCGTTTCAGGGCAAGAAAGAGAACTGGTTCTGAACTTAACAGTACATCCACATGAATTTTTCCGGCCGCTTTTTCCGCCCAGATTCTTTTGGCAAGAGAACCACCGCCCGCATTGAGAACGCTCAGGACATCACCACGATCTTTTTCAAAGGCCTTTTCCAGTCTGCCTGCCAGGCTTCCCGGGCCGGACATGTAAATCTTGATCTGTCCGTCGCTACCTTTCGACTGTGCGGTTGCCGCTGGAGGAACAACAAGCACCCCAAACATAAACATCAAGGTTAATGCTGGTAGAACTAATCTTGTGGTTATCATTATATTTCTCCTGTTTGGGATTAACTAACTTGGGGCAACACCGAAATATTGTTGTTGCAAAACATGAATTAAAGTGAGTCCTCAGACCTGTGTTTAATCAATAACGGTTGGATAATACACGGGTTATAAATTTACAGGTAGCAATTGTTTGTACATGTAAAGTCTTTATAGCACCACTAATCGTAAATGTAGCGTGGATCAGCCCTTTTAGCTATATCTAAATTTGATTTTCACGCTGCCACACATTCTTTAATTCGGGTGGTTGGCGAACAGTTACCCCCGTGGGTGAAACTTCTTATGGATGTTTTTCAGGCGGTTACTATCCACCATGGTATATATCTGGGTGGTGGAAATGTCGGCATGCCCCAGCATCATCTGCACTGCCCTTAAGTCTGCTCCACCGGCGAGGAGGTGGGTGGCAAATGAGTGGCGGAGCATGTGGGGGTTGACGCTCTTCTTTATTCCACAGGCAACTGCCGTTTCCCGGATGATCTGCCAGAACCTGCTCCGGCTCATCCCTTTTTTGCGGTTGCTTACAAAGAGGAGGGGGCTGCTGCCTCCTTTCATTATGAGCGGTCTTGCCTTCTCCATGTAGCTGCTTATTCTTTCTCGTGTTGTGTTATTAAAGGGAACCATCCTTTCCTTGCTGCCCTTGCCCATGACTCGAACATGGCAGTTAGTCAGATTGCAGCCGGAAATCGGCAGGCTGACCAGTTCGGAGACCCTGAGTCCTGTTCCGTAGAGAAGGTGGATCATGGCATTATTACGCAAACTCAGGTGGGTTTCTTTTTTGCCGGGGCGAAGTAGTTCGTCAACTTCGCTAATGGTCAGCCCTTTTGGCAGGCTTTGCCCTGTTTTTGGGGCATCAATAAAGGCAAGGGGGGTGGTCTTGATTATCTGCCGGCTTACGGCAAAGGAAAAAAAAGCCCGTAGGGCGGCGAGTCGTCTGCCATTGCTGCGACTCGAAATGCCATGTTGGTGGCAATCTAAAAAAAAATTCTGAATATGTGTCGGTGAGACTTCGGCAATGGTTGTAATCTTTTGCCTGTTAAGGAATGAGAAAAAAAAAGACAGATCAGAGTGGTAGGCACTCACTGTATTGTCGGCAAGTCTTCTCTCGACAATAAGATACTGGAGAAACATGTCAAGGGCAGGGGTGAAATCCGACATGGAGGACATCTATGGATTTTGGGGGCAAGAAGTATTCTACCGATTAGGGCCATCAGTAGAATACTTAATGTATATTGCTTGCTTAGTACTGTCTTCGTATTCTATTGAATTTGCGAAGTTTACGGAGAGCTTCGGCAGCTTTGCGGCGTTTTTTTACACTGGGTTTTTCGTAATGTTCCCGTCGCTTCAGTTCCCGTTTTATACCGTCGATCTGTAGTTCTTTCTTCAATTGACGGATGGCGTACTCAAGGTCGCCTTTGACTTCAACTTCTATCATGATTTAATCACATCCTTTGGTTGATGGCATGTCCCATCTACTTTATTGTCAGGTTGAGGCCTGAAATGGCTATTTTGTTCATTTATAGAGCATGAACCTTTACTTTATCCTTAAAATTGCGTGCTGTCAATCTGTAATTGCTTCCTTGTACTTTCTTTATCATTGGGTTAACTTGTGTTAGTTTGTTTGCAAGGTGGTTGCAGATATAATTTTATAATAAAAAAAACGGTCATGTTTGTGAAAAGTATAAGACTAAAGAAAAAAAAATCAGTTCTACGGGAATATGTTGAAGCGATTATAATTGCCTTGTTGCTGGCTCTGTTTATCCGGACATTTATTATTCAGGCTTTTAAAATTCCTTCAGGTTCCATGTTGCCGACTCTTCTGATTGGCGATTATCTCCTTGTAAACAAATTTATATATGGAGTGAGGATTCCTTTTAAAGACAGTGATAATATTCTTATCCCCTTTAAAGAGCCGAAGTCTGGGGACATCGTTGTTTTCAAGTATCCCAAAGACCCCAAGATTGACTATATAAAAAGGGTGGTTGCCGTTGGTGGCGACAAGATTGAAATCCGCAATAAACGGATTTGGGTTAATGGTGAAGCCTTTGTTGACCCTTACGGTGTGTTTACTGATTCACAGGTGCTCCCTTTGGCGGAAGGTCCCAGGGATAATATAGGGCTTAGGGAAGTCCCCGAAGGCAAGCTCTTTGTAATTGGTGATAACCGGGATAATTCTTTTGACAGCAGGTTCTGGGGATTTGTTGATCTTGATGCCGTGCGTGGCAAGGCGTTTATCATTTACTGGTCATGGGATGTGCAGAAACCACTGTTCTCCATAGGCAGGTTTACTTCAGTTCGCTGGGGCAGGATTAGTGATCCGATACATTGAGGCAGAATTTTGCTCTTGATATATAAAGTTTTTTAGCACACGGGAGACGGGATAAAGGGCAGAAGTTATAGTCTCAAGTTATTTACTGTCCATCCCGCATGCTTGACCTTGTGAGTGTTACCTGTATTTTTTGTTGAATTATCATGAAAAGGAAAATATGGCTACCGGATACTTTTTTTCCCATCGGCATATCCTTGGCATAGATCATCTAAGCAAGGGTGATATTGATCATATTTTAGATACGGCCAGTTCTTTCAGGGAGATTTCCAGTCGTCCCATCAAGAAGGTTCCCACCCTGCGCGGTAACACAATCATCAATCTTTTTTTTGAACCGTCAACCCGCACTCGTCTTTCCTTTGAAGTTGCAGCCAAGAGGATGAGTGCAGATACTTTCAATATATCCGCTTCAACTTCAAGCACGGTGAAGGGTGAGTCTCTGATAGATACGGCAACAAACATTGCCGCTATGAACCCTGATACCGTCATTGTCCGCCACTCATCTTCAGGTGTTCCGCATCTGTTGAGCAAACACATAGAGGCGGCGGTTATCAATGCCGGCGACGGTACCCATGAGCATCCTTCCCAGGCGTTGCTGGATATGATGACGGTTCGGGAGCATAAGGGTCGACTTGATGGGATGAAGATTGCCATAATTGGTGATATTGTCCACAGCAGGGTGGCTCACTCCAATATTCTCGGTTTTACCAAAATGGGTTCAGATGTCTTTGTTTACGGGCCATCCACCCTGATGCCCGTGGGTATTGGCAGCCTTGGTGCCAGAGTATGCTCAACCATGGAGGAGGCGGTGGCAGATGCAGCCGTGGTTATGGTTCTGCGGATTCAAAAAGAGAGGCAGGATGATCCTCTTCTTCCTTCGTTTCGGGGATACGCCAACCATTTTGGAGTAACGAAAAAAATCGTTGCCATGGCCAGAGAAGATGCTTTAATCATGCATCCGGGGCCGATTAACCGCGGAGTTGAGCTTATGCCAGATGTTGCAGATTGTGCCAACTCTGTTATTCTTGAACAGGTCACCAACGGGGTTGCGGTTCGCATGGCATTGTTGTATCTCGTTATGGGTAATTCCTGATGTCAATTGGAGAGGGAACGATATATGTCTGCTGAGTATATAATAAAAAATGGTCGGATTATTGATCCTGTAAATGAGCGGGATGAGACGGGTGAGCTGTGCGTTAAAGGCGGTGTGTTTGTCCGCCGGGAGGATATTTCTTCCTTGGCGACCACCATTGATGCTGCCGGATGCTGGGTGGTGCCGGGTTTGATTGATATGCATGTTCATCTTCGTGAGCCAGGCCAGGAATACAAGGAAGATGTTGTCAGCGGCACAAAGGCCGCCGCAGCGGGTGGTTTTACAGCGGTTGCCTGTATGCCGAACACAACCCCTGTTAACGACTGTGCCGCCGTAACCAGGATGATTATTGAGCAGGCTGAAAAAGGCTTTGCCAGAGTATATCCGGTCGGGGCAATAAGTAAGGGGAGTAAGGGGCAGTCACTGGCTGAGTTCGGAGAATTGCAGGAGGCCGGGGTCGTGGCAGTGTCTGATGACGGTTTGCCGGTCTTTGACAGCCAACTCATGCGCCGAACCCTTGAGTATGCCAGTGATTTTGACCTGATGGTTATCTCCCACAGCGAGGAGCCGGGATTAAGCAGGGGAGTAATGAACGAGGGCGAGGTCTCCACCCGTCTTGGTCTGAAAGGAATTCCCACTGCGGCTGAGTCAATAATGGTTTACCGGGAGATTGCTCTTGCTGAGTACACAAACAGGCCGGTTCATATTGCCCATGTCAGCACCGCCATGAGTACCGAGCTTATTCGTTCGGCAAAGAAAAGGGGAGTGCAGGTAACGGCGGAAACCGCACCTCATTATTTTACCCTTACTGATGAGGCCGTGGAAGGGTACAATACCAATGCAAAAATGAACCCTCCTCTGCGGACAGAGTCGGATAGGCAGGCGGTCAGGCAGGGGTTGGCGGACGGAACTTTTGATGCAATTGCCACCGACCATGCTCCCCACTCCATTTTGGAAAAACAGGTTGAGTTCGACCGTGCCGCCAACGGAATTATCGGCTTGGAAACTTCTCTTCCCCTCTCCCTTGCTCTGATGAGGGAAAATGTGATTGATGCCCGGAAACTGGTTGAATTAATGTCAGTTCAGCCTGCCGCAATTCTCAGGGTTGGGGGGGGTACACTCAGTGAAGGAGAAATGGCTGATCTTACAATTATTGACCCTGAACGGCAGTTTCATTATACTGAGTCTACGGTTGTTTCAAAGAGTAAAAACTCACCTTTTCTTGGCTGGAAACTACAGGGGCAGGCAGTGATTACCATGATGGGGGGGCGGATTACCAACAATATTCTATAGCATCCGCCCGTATATAGGAGAATAGGAGAAACTGTCAAAGGTTGCTGATCTTGTTGTTCCAGCACCCTTTTTTATTTTATAGATTTTCTTCCGAAGGGATATGTGCTCCGTTGTCTAACCAGGTTTGCAGGGCAGCTTTGAATTCATCAAAAGGAACCTGTACGGGTTGGCGAGATTCGTCTGGATCCCAGCCCCATAGTACCAAAGCGTCATTGGTCATGTGGTGAACAAGATCTTCAGGAGTTCTGTTCCCGTTTTGTTCTGGATCCAACAGGCGTTCTCCTATTGCCACATCACTAAGACCATACCACCCCATGGATTTCGGTGCTAGCTGCCAGTGTGGTGCACCCGGTACAGCGGGAGTGTTCTTTTCACCATGGCACATGTTGCATGATTTTTCTCTGCTTACATTGTAGTCGTGGAGACGATTTTCATCTCCCTGCATTGGGTGGTCACCCACAGGGTGACAGTTGATGCAACGAGGATCTTTTAAAACGGCCATGACAGTTTTAAACGCTTCCAGTGATTTTTGCTGGTTCGGTTGTATGCTTGGCTCTGGCGACACTTTGTTCGCCTGGAGGGTGTCGGCAGACACTGTATGCAGGGCTATGCTTAAAATAAAAAACAATGCGGCGATTGCGATAAGTTTCATTTACTGTCTCCCGTCTGTGATAACTATGTGTGTGATCTAATGGAACTATTCGTTAATAATTATCGTTACCGCTAACAGATATTCGGATAAATGTCAAGTATATTAACCTTCTATTTATGCGAGAGAAATGGATATCACTCTAACAACCCCAGCACTTCTTTTCCCGGCAATTTCACTTTTGCTGGTTGCGTATACAAACCGCTTTAACGCTATTAGTGGTCGTATTCGTTCTTTGCATGCCCGGTATCAACAAAACCCGGATGATGTTTTAAGTTGTCAGATAGAAAATCTAAGAAAACGGGTTTGTTTAATAAAAAACATGCAGGCTTTTGGAGTGGCAAGCCTTTTCTTATGTGTTTTGTGTTTGTTTGTTCTTTTTTCAGGAAACTTGTTTGCCGGAAAAATTATTTTTAGCCTGAGTTTAGTGCTTATGATGACTTCTTTGGGATTATCGCTTAGAGAAATTTTAATATCCGTGAATGCTTTAAATCTTGAACTAAGTGATATGGAGAAGATAAAGCAGGATCATCAGGTGCTGAAATAATTATCAGTGAAGTGTTTAATGTACATTCCTAAATGACATATGGGGCAGGGTCTTCCAGCCCAGCTTCGCTGAAACCCTTAAGCCTGAGCAGGCAGGCATCACAAAATCCACAGGGTAATTCACCTGCCGGATCGTAGCAACTATGGGTCATCTTGTAATCAACGCCGAGCTTGATTCCCGTCTGGATTATTTCTTTTTTGCTCATTTTGATCAATGGGGCATGAAGTTGGAATGGTCGTCCCTCGTTGCCGGCTTTGGTGCCAAGGTTTGCCATCTTGACGAAAGCCTCTAAAAATTCAGGACGACAATCTGGATAACCGCTGTAATCAACGGCGTTTATACCGAGGAAGATATCTCTTGATTCCAGTACTTCTGCCCAGGCAAGGGCATGGCTGAGGAAGATTATATTGCGTCCCGGGACATAGGTGACCGGGATGTTCTTTTCCATCTCTTTAGTGTCTCTGTGCTTGGGGACAGGGGTGTCTGTGGTCAGGGCAGAACCGCCAATGGTGTCAAGGTTAAGCCTGATAATCATATGTTTTTTAATCCCCATGGCCATGCTGATTTCTTTTGCTCTCACCAGTTCGACGCTTTGTCGCTGGCCATAATTAAAACTTAAACAATATGGCTCAAAACCCTGATTGCGGGCGATGTGGAGAACAGTTGTTGAATCAAGACCGCCGCTGAACAGGATAACAGCTGGTTTTTGGGGTGGCATGTGTTTAATCATGGTATAAAAACAGGAAGCCTGTTATTTAAAAATATTTCTTCCGGCCCGGTAACGGTCTGCCAGGCAAGAACCCGTACCCCTCTTGCTTGAACCTCTTTCAGGGTTTTTGCGTAAAGCGGATCAATCTCGGCTGCCGGAGTAAACTGGTTGGCATCATCTCGCTGTATGCAAAACAGCACTGCTGTGGTAATATTATCATTCCGGAGCTTGTCAAGTTCAAGCAGGTGTTTGGTTCCTCTTGCGGTTACTGCATCCGGAAACATTGCACTTAAGTTTCTGGCAAGTGAGCAGTTTTTTACCTCAAGATATACCTGCCCATTTTCGGTTTCAAGGAAAAAGTCCAGGCGGCTTTTTCCTGATACTTTGATTTCCGGTCTTATGCTTTCAATCTTACCAAAATCATCAATTGTACCGTTTTGTAAAGCTTCATGGACAATCTTGTTGGTCATCCCGGTGTTTACACCTATCCAGGTATTGTCCTTTCGCACCATTTCAAGAGTCCAGCCATATTTTCTCTTTGGGTTGTCTGCTTTGGATATTATAACTTCCATGCCCGGTTCAGAACAACCCAGCATGGAGCCGGAATTAGGGCAGTGAACGGTCATGGTTTGATTGTTTTCAATGAGAATGTCTGCCAGAAATCGCTTGTAGCGTTTCAGGAGAATTCCTTTTTGGCGAATTGGTGGGAGTTTCATTTACTATTTTCTTAACTTTTTTATCTTAGGTTACAGAGAAAAAACTTTCAGTCTTATCTGATTTGCTTTATGATAATCAACTGTCAGATACTCAGGTGATTATTATGTTTCCTGTCGCCTGTAACCTGTAAACCTGTAACCTGGTTTGTTTACCAGCAAAGGAGAACAATAGCAATGAAACTCGGACTGAACGGCCTTGGTAGAATTGGCAAATTGTCTTTATGGCATCATGTTTCCCGCCGGTTTTTTTCTGAAATTATTGTTAATCTTGGTCGGGATGTGGGTGGAGGTCTTGAGGATATTGCCGCAACGGTGGAAAAGGATTCTACCTATGGCAGGCTGGGCAGTTATCTGCACGGGCATAAGGGTGGCAGAGTTATTGAAGACCTGGACGAAAAAAAAGGAAGCATGACCATTAACGGCGTGGAGGTTACCTTTCTGCGTGAGGCCAGGGACCCCAAAGAGATAGGTTGGCAGGATAATGAAGTGCGGCTTGTGGTGGATAGCACCGGGGCTTTTCTGGACCCAACGGCTGATGCCGGAGAGGGGCGGGGCTCGCTGCGGGGGCATCTTCAGGCGGGTGCGGAAAAAGTTATGCTTTCAGCACCGTTTAAAATAAAGTCAAAAGGTATTGATATGCCCGTGGATGCCGTAACCACCGTTATGGGCATCAACGATGACGATTATGATCCAGCGAGTCACAATATTATTTCAGCGGCATCCTGCACGACCACCTGTCTTTCCTATATGATTAAACCCCTCATGGATCATTTTGGTGCTGGTCGAATGTTGTCGGCCTCCATGGTTACCATCCATGCTGCCACTGGCAGTCAGCAGGTACTGGATCGATTGCCGGCTACAGGGGCAACTGATCTGCGCAAGAATCGTTCTATTTTAAATAATATCATCCTGACTACCACCGGTGCCGCCAAGGCTTTGACTCTGGTTATTCCGGAGATGAAATCCATAGGATTTATTGCGGAATCCGTGCGGATTCCGACTTCAAGCGGTTCGCTGATTGTTCTGGTGCTTAATCTTCAGGATGACCTGACAAGCCCTGTCAAACGGAACCTGATTAATTCTATTTATGAAGAATATGCGACGACCAGTAAATATCTTGATTTTTCTACGGAGCAGAATGTCTCATCAGATATAGTCGGTTCTCCTGTGGCGGCTGCCGTAATTGAATCAACCGAGACCCATACCCGCACCGCTTCCATCCATGTTAATCTTGATCACCTGAAAAACTGTGCTCTTCAGCCGGGAGAGGCTCATGTACTTGAAGTGCCGATTACCCAAGCTGTTATTTACGGTTGGTATGATAACGAACTTGGCAGCTATACGAATATGCTGGGTGACTTAACAGTTTCAGTGGCAGAAAAAATGGTTTGAAACTCCGGCAAAAAAGAATGCTGAGAAAGGGGAGGGTAATGAAAACAATAAAAGATGTTGAGATTGGCGGTAAGCGGTTGTTGATCCGGGTAGATTTTAATGTACCCATGGATGAGGAAGGCAATATCAGTGATGATTTAAGGATCATGACAGCCATGCCCACTCTTGTTTATGCTGTGGAGCAGGGGGCAAGGGTGATTCTCTGCTCCCATATGGGGCGGCCCAAGGGGCAGCGGCTTGAAAAATACTCACTTGCCCCGGTTGCCGGATACCTGTCTGACCTGCTTGGGAAAACGGTTATCCTTGCCCCTGACTGTGTCGGTGCAGAAGTTGAATCTCTGGTTGCCTCTATGGAAGATGGTGATATTATTCTTCTTGAAAATCTTCGTTTTCACCCTGAAGAACAGGCAGGTGATCCTGAGTTTGCCCGTCAGTTAGCTGGACTTGCTGATGTTTATATCAATAATGCCTTTGCAGTGTCCCATCGGGCCCACGCCTCGGTGGTTGGAGTCACTGATTTTTTTGCTGAAAAAGGGGCAGGTTTTCTTCTTGAGAAAGAGCTGGCGGTTTTTCATCAGTCGGTTGATAATCCTGCCCGGCCTCTGATTGCTGTTATAGGGGGGGCAAAGGTGTCTGGCAAGCTGGAGGCATTAACTAATATGTTGGACAAAGTAGATGGGTTGGTGATTGGCGGAGCCATGGCCAATACATTTTTGAAAAGTCAGGGCTATGAACTTGGTACATCCCTTGTTGAAGACGATTTGTTAGACGATGCCCGTAAATTGTTGAGCGATGCCGCCGCAAAAAATGTGAAGGTATATATGCCGGTTGATGTTATTGCAGCGGATAAATTTTCCGCTGATGCTGTGAATAAGCAGGTAACCATTAATGATATTCCAAAGGGCTGGATGGCTCTTGATATTGGTCCGGCGACGGTTATATATTTTAAGGAGGCACTGGCTGATGCCCGAACGATTATCTGGAACGGGCCCATGGGTGCCTTTGAGATGTCACCTTATGCACGGGGAACCATGGCACTTGCCCATGCCCTGGGAACATCCCATGCCCTGACCATTACCGGGGGCGGTGACTCCAATGCCGCTGTTAAACAGTTTGGCGAAGCGGAAAACATTTCATATATGTCAACCGGGGGCGGTGCTTTTCTCATGTTGATGGAGGGTAAAGAGTTGCCAGGTGTGCTTGCACTTGATAAATGATCATATAAATACGAATTGCGGCGTTTATCATTTAAACCGGTTGTGATTTTTCGGAATATCAAGAAAGAGAGGGGAATATGGATAGAAAGCCATTAATAGCAGGAAACTGGAAAATGCATTTGAGTGTTGCCGAAGCGGTTGCTTTGGCGGAAAGCGTGGCGATAAGCTGTCGGGGACTGAATGACCGGGAGGTTATGGTTGCTCCGCCGGCTACGGCAATGGGGGCGGTCTCTGCTGCGGTCAACGATTCGAGCCTTATTGTTGCATCCCAGAATGTTGCCTGGGGCAAAGAAGGTGCTTGTACCGGAGAAATTTCTCCGGTGATGCTGAAAGATCTTGGCGTATCCATGGCTATAGTTGGTCACTCGGAAAGAAGACATATTTTTTTTGAAAACAACCGGGTAGTTAACCAGAGAGTTATTGGTGCCCTTGCCTATGGAATTACTCCGATCCTCTGTGTGGGTGAAACCCTTGATGAGCGGGAGAGTGAGCAAACTTTTCAGGTTGTGGAGCAACAGGTAAGTGAAGGTTTGACAGGCGTTTCCATGGAGCAGGCTGCTTCGGTGGTTATTGCCTACGAACCGGTATGGGCTATAGGCACCGGTAAAACCGCCAGCAAAGAGCAGGCTCAGGAGGTACATTTATTTATTCGTAACTTGTTGGCGGATATTTATGAAAAAGAACTTGCCCAACAGGTTAGAATATTGTATGGTGGCTCGGTTAAGCCTGAGAATGTGGATGATCTTATGGCTATGAGCGATATTGACGGTGCACTTGTGGGAGGAGCTGCATTGCAGGCAGAATCTTTTAACAGGATTATACATTTCATATGACTATTACTATATTGACAATTATACATGTCATGATCTGTATTTTTATGATTGTGATTGTTTTGCTCCAAAATGGCAAAGGAGCTGGTATCGGGGCAACTTTCGGTGGCTCAAGCCAGGCTCTTTTTGGCTCGGAAGGGCCTGTGCCATTGTTGAATAAGCTTACAACCATGACCGCAATTGTATTTATGGTTACTTCTCTTTCGCTGGCCTATCTTTCAACGGACAGGACAGCCGCTTCGGTGATGGAAGAGATTGCTGTCCCGCTTCCTTCTTCCCCGCAGGATATCCCTTTGATTGACACTCCTGCACCTCCTCTACCGCCGGGAAGCGATGGCAGGTAGATGATGATGAGAGGTAAACATATTTTTAAGTAGTTGCCAGAAAAGCATAAAGTGCCGAAGTGGTGGAATTGGTAGACACGCTATCTTGAGGGGGTAGTGGCCCACGGTCGTGCGAGTTCGACTCTCGCCTTCGGCACCATTTTTTCTCAAAGAACAGATAGTCAACCAGCACGCCTCTTCTTTCTTAAAAAGTGTATCTCGATTCAGAATCTAAAAATAATTCGTAAAAAGTAGACATTTTTTTCATGCTACCTTCTTGTGTTCTTGCCGATTTTTCATAAATTCTCTGGGGCTTTTATTACCTAGCTGACAATGCCTCCGAAAACTGTTGCAAAACATTTCTATATATTCAACTATGGCTGACTTTGTTTTCTCTCTGGTTTGTAATTCATTGAATGAACCCGTTCTTTTTGTTTCCAGATAGCCATTCTCGTAGCATCTATGACTAATAGCCTGTCCGATAATACTATCTTTCCCCACAACTCGGCGTTATTTTGAAAAAATAATGCTCGCAGGTAAGCTTAGACTCCGATATCACTTATATGGTTACTGTCAGTGGTATCCTTGCCCCTGGAGATTAAAAAACATTCCGAGATTTGCCATTTTGACAAATTGGATCCATTTTCAAGACCGCCTGCGGTAAATGGTAAGCATACTGTAAATCTAAAAGTGGTACTGCAGGTAAAAGGAATTGTAGTTACTGCCGCCCTTAATGCGTCCAAATGCTGATGATGCCTCAAATATGGCTGAACGGTGATGTATACCTGTACCAAGAAAGACATCGTCTATTGCTGCTATCCCAAAGATATCACCTATGCTCATGTCGATGGTTATATCAAGATGACTCATAAGGTTGCTGGAGAGGTACCCTTTTTCGTCCATCTCTATCTGTTCAAGATCGCTGACATCATCGACATAGGACAAACCCTGGGAAAAACCAAGTCGCCAGTGAAATGGCCAGGTTATGTTGTAATAGGCCTTTATGGCCAGAACGTATTCATTGATGGATTGGCCGTAATATACCTTGTCGCAGGGGGTGTTTCCATCGCAACTGTTTTCAGGGATTTTGGCCATATCGGGGGTATTAATACCTGTACCGGGTTCTAATGTCTGCCGGTAAGTACCTGCATTGTGATGATAGATATATCCTACCGTAATATAAATGTCGATGGGGTCAAAACCAAACAGACTGTCTGCAACCGGGTGACCATAAAAGATGGAGCTTATCTGGCTGTTCTGTTCATCATTTTCTATATTCCCGGATAAAATATTCCCGATGCTTGATGGTGTACCCCAGCCATGTGCCAGTCTTATATAAGGCTTGGCTTTTAATGGCGAAGTTTTCTTTTTTGTTTTGTTGTTGAAAAAACCTAAACCAAGGTATAGCTCAGAGTATGTTCCACTTTCGATGCTTACTGAATCCCTGGTGTTGCTGTCCAGTGCGACCATTTGAGCCCGCCCCAGAAGGTAAAGATTACTAAAAACATGGTAGCGGACTTCAGTACCAAAAGTCAGGTCAAACCCACTGCCCAGTTCATTGTTTACAGTGCTTGGTGGATTATCGGAGACCGGGAATGCATTGGGGCCATAATAATAGTCATTGAAATATGCACTTTTATACCGCAGGGTTGCGTAAGGAAACAACTCCCATGAGCCTGATTCCCAGTGGTAGTTTGTAGTTAGAGAAAAGTAGTAACGACTATAAGCATCACTCATAAGCTCGACATTTGCCTCAAAATCGTCAGTGATACGATATTTTACCTGTATCCCCATGTCAAGTGAGTTCCTCTGCACCACATTTTGATAATCCGAGGGTATATCAAAATAACGATAACGACCAAGCAGACTCACTTGCCAGGCATCCTCATTATAGAGCTTTATGCCGCCACTCAAACCTCGAACGAAAAAGATATCGCCATCGTAAAATAATAGCGGTATGACATCCAGAACTCTTTCATCTTTTGCTTTATAGGGTATTTCGGCACTTCTAAGACCTAAAGCAATACCCCATTCCTTCTCGGGAACCTCTTGAGTAGAGACCGAGTCTTTATAGGGAATTTCTTGAGCAAAGAGTAAAGCAGGAAATAGCAAAATAAGTAGTGTGGTAAAAATTCGTTTCATTTTTATTTTGGGTAAGCACCATATTAAGCACATGTCGCCACGACCAGCGTGGAGTGGTATGATAAAAGTAGACACTAAAAGTGTGCGAATTATAGTCAGCATACAGGAGGTGTTATTATGGCTGAAAAATCTAAAAAAAGATACGCAAAAGAATTCAAGCAAGAGCAGACAGAAAAAACAAACGGCTCAAAAAAGCGGTATGATTTATCTGGTCACTAAACTTTTAAACAGGGAGAAATTCCAATTCCGACTGAGGCAATACAGGTGGACATCTTAACACGAGGAGGGGCTAACCGCCGATGCCCCTTAAAATTATTTAAAAACAAGTAACCCGTAACCCATGACAGCAATGATAGGGAAAAGAGCCGCAAGGGCAATCATGCCAAATCCGTCAAGAAGCGGATTCCGACCCTTTATAGCCGAGGCCAGGCCTACCCCGAGGGCAGTAACAAGAGGGACGGTGATGGTTGAAGTTGTTACTCCGCCGGCATCGTAGGCAATCCCGATTATCTCTTCAGGGGCAATTATGGTCATCAGCATGACCAGCACATATCCGCCGATAACAAGGTAGTGAAGGGGCCAGCCTTTTAAAATTCGTAAGACTCCGAGCAATATGGCAAAGCCTGCTGAAAAAGCCACAGAGAGCCGCAGACCGGTGGCATAGCTTCTTAAGGACTCAGGGTCGGGGTCAATCAGGCCGCCCTGACCAGCTATCTCTGCTGCTTTTGCCGCAACTGCTATTAATGCCGGTTCGGCAACAGTGGTGGAAAACCCGAGAAAAAAAGCAAAACAGAGCAGCCAGAAAAGGCTTCCTTTCCTGGCAAGAGCCTGAGCCATTTTCTCGCCAATGGGGAATAATCCCATCTCCAGCCCCTGAATAAACAGACAAAGTCCAACCACAACAAAAAGTGTACCGATAATAACTTCACCAAATTGTGGTAAAGGCTGCCTGATAACAACGAGCTGAAAAAAAGCAATAACAAGGATGACGGGAAGAAGATCCATTAGGGAATTTTTGAGTTTCCCGAGAATTATGAATATGATGGTTGTGTTCTTCATATTTGCTCAAGCTCCGGGCATGGCTTGTCGGATAATAGCCAACCTTCAAGTGCTATTTCATCCGGGCAATAAATTGATTGGACTCTTCAATGGCGACATTCATCTTGCCGATTAAGCCGTCAATATCTTTTTCCAGCGAAGAAAATTCCCTTTGCATAGTACCAATGGCCTGGGCATTAAGGTTATGTTTCAAAAAGAGGACATTGTCCTGAAAGGTTGTTAAAACCGGCTCCATGCTTCTTTCTGCTGAGTGCATGGAAGAGAGCATGGCCTGATAACGGGATTTTGTTTCTGCCAACTGTTGTTTACTGGTCCGCTGTAAATCCCTGTTTTGGTATAAGTCCAGTTCCTGCTCCCATTCCTTAAACAGAGCCTTCGAGACACTCTCCACCTTGTCTATTCGCTCTGATACCTCTTCTGCCGCATCTAGACAATCGTCAAATTCCCGGGTAAGATGCTCATACGCTCTTTTTAAATCGGTATCCCGTAATTCAATCACAGAGGCAAATTGTTCAAGGGCATCCTTTAATTCCTCTTGAGCCTCGCTCTGGGCATCCCTGGCCTCTTCTACCCGGTCAACCATAATATCCCGTTTATGGATGCCGGCCTTCTCCATGGCTGAGTAATAGGTGGTGGCACAACCTGAAAATAAGAGGGTCAGGATGATTAAAAAAGCATAGGACGGAACAAAGCGATACTTATGAAAATACATATATACGATCTCCATCTGTTTAAGGGAACTGGGTTTTAGCTGACTCCGCACCAACCTGAATATTTATATTATTTGCCTATGAATGATTATTATAAATGTAATTTTATTGTGATTGCATATGTTTGGCAATCCTTTTCTCTACTCAACCTCTGTAGCGGTAAAATGGGCGGGAATCTGCAACAAAAAAACTCTATCATCCAAGGTAGTACCACCGTCTCCATACACTTTGTCAAAGACAATCCGAACAACCCCGGTAATCGCTTCACCTTCCACCTCAAGGGTTCGGGGCAAGCAATCACTGCCAACTGGTACGCTTCCAGCGTAGCGGGTGTCAATGATTATTTCGTCATTTTTGTCCAAAATAAACTGTCGGCTCAGTAAGCCGCTGTCAGTGTTTATTTCGCTGTGGAGAGTATTCCCATCCGAGATTATAAAGCTGTAACGGTAATAATTTTCCATATCATCACCATGGAGCAAGACAATATCAGTGGGGTTGTGATCATCTATAAGGCGACCGGCAAGAAGGAGGAACAGCGTTTTTCCGGAGACTCCCCGGGGCAGATATGAACGAATAAACTTAGAGTTAAGTGAGCCGGTATAACCTCTGCCCTGCCGGCTGTCCACGATGGTGAAATCATGTCCATCTGTGACAAAAATGAAAAAAGGACGGGATAAAGGGTCAAATCCGCTGGCACGAATCCGTCCATCCTTTGCGGCCTGCAAGCCTATACGGACTGTGCGTTGCTGCCCATACCCCTGCCAGGTAAGAGTCAGATCAGCATCAATGAAGTCAGGGCAGGGGGTATTGATAAGTCTGGACAGCAATTCTCTGGCACTCTGTTCTTCCGGTGGAGTCAGAGGAACGCTCAGCGGCTGGCGGGCAGCACAACCGGCAAACAGAAAAATAATTGCCGATACAAACAAAAATATAATAAATGGCCGTGAGCTACTCACCCGTTTGGATATCTTTTCCCTGCTCAGCCATGAATAGCGGTTTAAAAATGGAGTAATGTTCAAGAATCATCTCCTTCTTTCGCAATTCGTATCTTCTCGAGTACTCTCTGCTTATCCACCTCATCATCATAAAATTGGACAGCCTTTTTATATGCTGCAATCCCCTTTTTCTGTAAGCCTAACCCTATATAAACCTCAGCAAGATGTTCAAGTATTTCAGGCTCATCGGGAGAAAGTTGTAATGCTTTTTCAAGTTCATTTCTTGCCTTATTAAGATAACCAAGGCGATAATAAACCCAGCCAAGGCTGTCACGAATATAACCGTTTTCAGGTTTGAGCAGTACCGCTCTTTTTATGTATTCTAAAGCCTGCTCAAGGTTTTCGTTTCTGTCCGCCCAAGTGTAGCCGACAAAATTCAAGGCTCCGGCATGATAAGGGTTTAAGTAAATCACCTTTTGCATCATGGCAACAGCCCTGATTATTTCCTCCTGCCGACCAAGAAACAGGCCAAATTCATAGAAAAGGGTATAGTTTGCGGGGTGGACATACATCGCACGCTTGAATGTATCTTCTCCTGCCTGGTTATCACCTTGCAACTCATGCATATTTGCCAGGAGGAGGAACAACTCTGTAAACTGCTCGCCACCGGCTGAAAGTGCCTCGTCAAGAATGAACATACCCTCTTCAGGGCGATGTAAAAGGTTTAAAATTCGTACTTGAAGCAAAACAGCATCCTCATACTCTTCTGCTTCAAGGGAAATCTGTTCAAGCTGAATTAATGCCTCTTCATGCTTGTTTTCCCGGGCAAAGGTAATTCCCAACAGGTAACGGGCTCGGGAAGAATCTTCTCTGTCAAGAAGCCTTGTAAGAGTATCAATGGCCTTGTTAAACTGTTTTTGTCGGGTATAGATGACCGCAAGAGAAAATTCAAGCTGCTCCAGGTTAGTAGAAACTCCCTGCAAACGGGTCAACTCTTCATGCGCTTGCTGAAATTTCTCCTGCAAAAGATAGACATTGATAAGAGACATGGCTGCCTTTTCATCTGTTTTGTCCTTGGCCAACAATCTTTTATATATTTTTTCAGCCTCAGCGTATTTATTTTTCTGCAGGTATAGTTCTCCCAACTCCAATTCAAGCCCTGGAGACCAGTTAATCTTAAGGGCAGTTTTATATTGCTCTACGGCTTGCTCAAATTGATTTTTATAGGCAAACAGTCGGGCGAGGAGAACATGGCCGGGGTATGGGGCATCGGAGATGCTTATAAATTGTAAAAGAGTTTTTCGTGCCTCATCAAATCGTTGCAAACTGAGATATAGTTCGCTGATAAGAAGGAGTGACCGGGGATCATGGGGTTGTTGCTTATAAATATAGCTATACTGTTCAATGGCTTTATCGTATAATTCCTGATGAATAAAAACCTTTGCCAGTATTATCTGGGCAGCAGTATCGTCAGGATGATTCATGAGATAGCTATGCAGCCGTTTCCCCGCCTCTTCTACCCGGTTGAGGCGAAGAAGAATAAGAGGAAGTTTTTTTTCGATCCAGACATTATCCGGGTCGCAAATCAATGCTTTCTCATAGGCCTCAAGTGCTTCATCAAGTAAACCTGATACTTCGGCATACCTTCCCCATAAAAAATAAAAATAAGAACATTCTGGATCTGCTTCATCCTCAATTATTTCCTTTTGTTCAAGGGGAAGACCAGTATCTCCACCTGTTTTTCCGCAACCGCTGGTAAAAAAAATACACATGGCTGCTGCTATAAAGAAGAGCAGGTGTGACTTCATTTAAACAGCACCTCCACCGCTCCCCGGATATCATCCTCTACCTGTACAATAGGAGCCGCAGCATCAATACGGGTTATACAGTTATGGGTAAAAGATTCGTAAATGGCTGCTACCTTTGATAGTTGATCCAATTGTTCAAAGTCATTTAATTGTTCAGAGCGAAGTTCACGGATACGACGGACACTCTCTTCCGGCTCCATTTTAAGAAGAAGAACAAGGTCAGGCTCAGGGGCAAATGAGTTGGCAATGAAAATCTGTTCTACAACCCCTCCGGCAGCACCCTGATATGCCGCTGTTGAAAAATAGTAGCGATCACAGAGAACCGTTTTGCCGGCAGCAAGAGCCGGGGTGATCAGCTTGGCGACATGCTCTCTTCTATCTTTGACAAAGAGGTTAAGCTCTTCTTCAAGCGAATAATCGCCTCTGTTTCCGTACAGTTCCCGAATCTTTTTCCCATAGCTTCCATTGGTGGGTTCTCTGGTCTCCACCACGACAATCCCCATGCTGCGAAGATAATCGGCAAGCAGGGGTAACTGGGTTGATTTCCCCGTCCCGTCAACTCCCTCAAATACTATAAATTTTCCCCTGTCTCTCATGTTTTACCTTTGCCTTTGCTCCTGTTAACCACAAAAGATGCCGCCATATTCACTGCAGCCGTAAGGCTTGAAAAATCAGCAATGTTTTTACCAACAATATCATAAGCTGTGCCATGGTCAACCGAAGTTCTGATAATTGGCAGGCCAATGGTCACATTCACTCCATCCTTAAAGTGAAGAAGTTTAAAGGGAATTAAGCCCTGGTCGTGATAAGGAGCTACAACTGCGTCAAAATCACCGCCTGCTGCTCTATGGTAAACTGTATCCGGTGGCCATGGCCCGCTGACAAGAGCCTTCGATGTTGAAAATTCTTCCACCGCCGGTTTGATTATATCTTCCTCTTCCATGCCGAACATAGAGTCTTCGCCAGCGTGGGGGTTAAGCCCTGCCACTGCCACCCGTGGTGTTTTCAGGCCAAAATCATGGACAAGGGTATGGATAGTCATATTGATACAGTCCGACACATTCTCCCGGCTGAGCAGTGAACTGACCCTGGCAAGCGGTTCATGAATAGTGATGAGAACCACCCGCAAACTGGAACCGGCCATCATCATTCTGTATTTGTCTGCTTTGGTGAGAAAAGCCAGCATCTCCGTATGGCCGGGCCATGGTGAACCGGCAAGCCTCAAGCCGGTTTTGCTGATTGGGCAGGTAACCATTGCTGAGATGAAACCGTCCTCAATCAGTTTAACAGCCTGTGCTATCCAGCTAATCATTGCCAGGGCAGTTTCTTTGTTTGCCATGTCGGGTTCAAAGTCATGGAAGATGTCTTCTTCATTGGATAGAACCGGAATTGTGCCGGGGATAATTGCATCGCCTGGATTCCATGGATAAATATGAGAGGAAATTCCCAGTTTGCTGCCGGTTTTTTCAAGCACTGTCTTTGAGCCGATAACGATTAGCGGAAAGGGATTTTTTACCTTTTTTTTGGCCTGGAAAAGTTTAATAATAATTTCGGGACCAATTCCAGCCGGGCATCCCATGGTGATCCCGATGGGAAGATCAAGGCCGGCCAAAAGGCGATTTTCGTCATTATCTCTTGCCATTTTTATTATCCAATATAGTCAAAGGCATTAACTATCTGATCAATTATAGGAGGTTGATTGTCGGGCAAAAATACTAAAATAACATCAAACCGGCATTGATTGTCAAGGTTGCCGGTGCGGGATAAATATTCGCTGGCAACTTTTGATATCTGGTGCTGTTTTTTGACAGTAACAGATTCTGCCGGAAGACCGAATTGCTTAGATCTGCGGGTTTTTACTTCAACAAAGACAAGGCAACCACAATCAAGGGCAATAATATCCACTTCACCAAAAGGTTTTCGGTAATTCCTGACAATTATGGTGTAGCCTTTATTTTTAAGCCAGG
>CAZEMY010000003.1:0-24194 GCA_964513405.1 uncultured Desulfobulbaceae bacterium | reverse complement strand
GATGAAGCTCAGGATGAGGTGACCGGTAAGGCATAGTTTAATCCTTACCTTCAACATCGGCGTTGTTTTTATCTTGTTGTTCGGGATGGTTTTTGCTATCCCGAACAACAGGTTTTACTATGATCTGTTCAGCTTGAACCGGGGTCAGGTAGAGTCTTAACCCGCCGGAACTGGTGATGGCTACTGGCTCCATTCCAGGTTTATGCAACTCTTGGGTTTGCTCTATTTTTTCCAGCACAAGAGTTGAACCCGGTTGCACCCCGTGGGTTTTAAGGTGTTCGCCAATGGTTTTGCCGCCGATTATTTCACTAACAGAAAAATGTTTTCTGCGTCTGGCAAAATAAAACTGTGTTTCTTCTTTTTCGCCTTGGCATTTTCCCCATATTCTTGCTGCCTCACCTTCTGATAATCTGGTTCGTTCCCTGCCGTCAATAACTGTTATGTAGTCCATATGGGGCAAAGCTCTGATGAAAACTATATCCGTGTCTTCACTTATTCCCAAGCGGGTAAGGGAATTGATGCAACCCCGGCCGCAGGACATGGTTTCAATATGTCCCCGTTCCTTCCGCTTCATCTCAAGGAGAGGCTTTCTTTCCCCACTTTCGGTGTGAACGAGAATTTTTAACCCTAATCCGGCGGGAATAATTACATCTTCCTTGTCTCCCCGCACTCGGGCAGGATGATAACTTATCTCTTCGTCATGGCGAATTATATGACTACCTGTAAAAAGTCCCAACCGCTGTAACCAAACCGCAAGTTCCGGGCGAATGACTTCAAGAATAACAAGATCGGTGTGGGCAGGGGCGTCTATCAGAGCTGAATACATTTTCATTCTTCCCCTTTTGTGATTTCGAGTTTCAGGTTCTGTCCTATGTCTTCTGTTTTTTTCCCTCTGACAGCAGCATAACCAAGAATGGAAACTGTGCTTAAGTTGTGGAGCATGGCGGCTGTAACCGCTTGAATCAAGCCAAAACTGGCGAGAAGGAGAAAGGCTGAGTTTAGTCCGACAGCGGCTACAAAAGAGTGTTTTATGGTTTCCTGGCTACGGATGGCAATCAGGCGGCCGGCCAACAGACAGCGAAGATCATCTTTTAGAAGAATGACCTGGGCTGATTCCTTGGCAAGGTCGGCACCGTCCGGCAGACTTATCCCCACATCGGCTGAAATAAGTGCCGGTGCATCGTTTACTCCATCGCCTGTGAACCCTACCCGGTGTCCTTCTTCCTGAAGCTCTTTGACGATTCTGGCCTTGTCTTCAGGCTTTAATTCCCAGTACACTTCATCCACAGCAGGAATCTGAGCTGCGAGTGCCTGGGCGGTCAACTTGGCATCGCCGGTTAAGATGATTATCTTTTTAATGCCTGATTCTTTAAGTGCCACCAGCACTTCTTCCGCTTCCGGTCGTAGTTCATCCCGAAGACCTATAATCCCGACCAGTTTTTCCTCGCAGGCCACATATAAAATTGATTTTCCATCTCCCTGGAGAGCGGTGACCGAGTCGTTTACCGCTGAACAGTCGATCTGCTCATCTTCCTCAATAAAGTGACGACTACCGACCAGGACATTCTTTCCGTCGATATAGGCGGAGACTCCGTGGGCGACAATAAAGTCGACCTGGCTACTGGCGGGAATTGCAAGTCCCTGATCTTTTGCCGCTGACACTACGGCTGATGCCACCGGGTGTGAGTAGTGCTCTTCGGCACCGGCGGCAAGAATCAGCAACTCGTCATCACTGTATGGGGCAAGGCCATGGAGATCTGTGACCTTGAGTTGTCCCTTGGTCAGAGTACCGGTTTTGTCGAAAACCAGGGTGTCAACCCTGGCCAGGGCATCCATGGCCTGAGAACCTTTAAGTAATACCCCCTGATTTGCAGCGGTGAACATGGCGACCCTGACTGCGACCGGGTTGGCAAGTTTAATGGCACATGAGTAATCAACCGTGAGGACTGCAGCCGCTTTGCCAAGATCCCTTGTCACGGCAAGCAGGCCAAGACCGAGTCCAAAAGTTACCGGTACCAGCTTATCGGCAAGCTCGTCACTTTTTTTCTGGGATTCTGATTCATAACGAAGAGAGTTTTCCAGGAAAGTCGAGATGCGAGCCATGGAGGTCTCTGATCCGACATGGCTTGCCTCAAAGACAATCCGCCCATCTTCAATAACGGCTCCTGATAATACTTCAACACCGGGTTCCACATGAACCGGTACCGATTCACCGGTGATGGAACTGGTGTTCACTGAAGCCTCACCTCTTACAACTACGCCGTCCAGGGGGATAAGTTCTCCGGCTCCGCAAATAATCAGATCACCGATTCTTGCTTGATCAATGGGGATTTCCAGCTCCTGGGAATCCACTTCAATCCATATTTTTTCCACCTGCGGTTTAAGGAGACTTTTGAGCAGGCCGGTGGTCCTGTTTTCGCTCATCTCTTCAAGGTATTCTCCGACAGCGAGCAGGAAAACAATAGAGGTGGCTGTGAAGTAGTCCTGGCGGACAAGACAGAAGAGAACAGCTGCTCCGTCGAGCACCTCCACCTTAACCCCGCGGTTCCAGAGAGTGATCACCCCATCCATAAGAACAGGTGCGGCCATGATGAAAGCAAGTGGAGCACTTACAAAAGACGGCAGGACAAGGGTGGAGAGAGTAAAGGCTCCCTTAAAGGCGAGTGAGAGTATTGAGCTGGGAGTCTTGACTTTGCCGTTGTTGTTGCCGTTTAAGACCTCGGGGGGTAACTTTGCAAGGCAGTTTATAATGGCATCACGGCTGGACATGGTTCCATCATAGGAGACCGCCACAGAACCCGCCCTAGAGTTGATTCTGACCGATTCAACCCCGGGAATAGCTTCAAGTACTGCTTCGAGATAATCAGGTTCAATATTTCTTTTGCTAAGTGATCTGCTCCGCAGGCGAATGCGTTGTTCAAGCTCATGGGCAATAGTTAGAGACGGGTAAAAAGGCATGTCCATTACGCTGACACCTCTAAGAGGTCATCGGAAGTTTTTTTACTTTTGTCTTTCTTCATAACTGTGTCAATCAGGAATCCTGTTCCGGCAAGGATTCCGGCAACCATAACAACCTGAAAGGGAGTAGTTCTTGCGGTTGAGTTCAGAATAACAGTTGCTGCCACACCCTTGGCTGCAGCGTTGAGTATGGCCAGGGGAACTGTAATCCTCCCGGTTTTCACATCGACCATATTGGAGCCGATGGATAGAGCACTGGCAATGGTTAAAGTGGTAATCATTGTTCCTGTTTGAGTAAACTGTCCAGATGATACCTGGGCAACCTGACCTACAGGTTGAAGCGGCTCTGTGCTTGTGTACAGGGGAACAGGATTATTTACGATGATCGGGGTTATTGTTTCCATTATTATTCTGTTTTTATGAGGTATTCCTGGAACCCGTCGATGCTGGCACAATTCTCCTGCTTGCATTCTTCTTTCAGGTAGCGGGTATATTGAATCATTCTCTCTATAATGTTTGCAGAGGCTGCATGTTCCATCTTGCAGGCACCGGCATCTGCCGTTTTTCGGTCAACACCCAGAACCTCAATAAAAAAATCGCGGAGGGTCTCATGGCGGTGGAGGACTTCACTGGCTACCTCTTCCCCTTGGGTTGTCAGGGTTATGGGTTCATAGGGCTGATAATTAACCAGCCCTTTTTCGTTTAGTAACTGCAATGCCTCGGTTACCGAGGGGCCGGATACACTTAGCTGTTTCATGATTTCCTTGGAGCGGGCAGTTCCATTTTCCCTGCTTATCAGGTAAATTGCTTCAAGGTAATCTTCAAGGCTGGCACTTAATTTATTTTCTTTAATCATAACATTCACATTATACACCAAATTGTTTTTTTTTGCTTGCCCTGTAAAAGGGTTGAGGAGTTTTTTTTAACATTCTTCTTAGGTGTTGCTAATAACTGAACAGGGATAGGCTGTCAAGGGTTTTTCTTAGGGGAGCTTAAGATCGGTAATCAGGGAGGTCTGAAAAAATGTCTTTTTATATAGGGTAGTCAGTACCCCCGTTTGTCTGCCATGGAACAGTTCTGAAAGCATCTTGCATTGTTGGGGCTGCGGAAATGGTTTATGATATATGTTTACAAGTTGTTAATCATGGGTGATTAAAAGAGCTTGACACTCTTAGTGTTACATTTTACCTTCAAATGTATAAGTTAGGGGTGATAAGAGTTAAGAAATTGTAATGTGAATAAAATCTTTGTTGTTTTATTATTTAATCTGTTTTCATAGGATGGCAATTGCTAAGCCGGAAACCAAACACTTGGAGAAAGTATATGCTTGCAGAAAATCGGAGAAACGCAGTACGCATTCCTGCTGATATACTGAAACAGTTGCCTGATGATGGTGGTGGTTCGGTTGGGGTAAGTATTACAAATGAGAAAGGTATTGTTGAAAAGGATGCCTCTCTTCAGGATCTGCACAGAAACGGGATGTGTTTTTTTCTTGCCGGACACGGTCTTAGCGAGGGGGACACTCTTAAGGTTGATGCATGTCTTGGAGAATTTCCTTTTGTCAGTGATGCGGTTGTCCGTTGGACATTAAGCAACTTTGTCGGGGTTGAGTTCCTGGATGGTGATGCACGAAATGCAGCCATGCTGGCTGAACTTTACACGGAAAAACTGCTCAGTCTTCTTGATGAACAACAGTCCGGAGGGCCAGGGTAATTTGCTGCTATGGTAGAAAAATATAGATTGTTTTGCGTGGCTGTAATTTTTTTTGTATCTTTTCAAATTGTTTTTATCTGTTCCCCGTTTTCTAAAGAGGTCATTTGGGCAGACAGGTTTAAGCAGGAGATCGTTACTATTGGTTCAGAAGAGTTTGTGGTGACGGAATTGTGGCGAGGTAAGAGGATAGATGCTGCCCATTTATCGGCACCTCCTCTTGTTATGATACCCCGTGGATTTGCCAAGGATGGTGGCAGCTTATTTCTTCTTCCCCAGGCTGCCGCAGCTTTCACAGCCATGGCTGAAGCTGCCCGGGACGATGGAATCCTGTTGGTTATTGATTCAGCCTACAGAAGTGTCTCTTATCAGAAAACAATCTTTAAACGGTTGATGGCAAAGGATAAAACCTTCGCTGGAATTATCCTCTCTGTTGCACCACCCGGCTATTCGGAGCATGCCCTTGGTCTTGCCGTTGACTTTTATCCCAGTGACTGGAGTTTTGCAGATACCGAGGCATATCAATGGCTGCTTGAGCATGGTCAGTGTTTTGGGTTTCGGGAGACATATCCCAGGTACAGAAGCGAGCATCCCTGGGAGGCATCGCATTGGCGGTATATTGAGGACTTTTGATCCGAAATGATACTATGCAGTGCAAAATTATAAATCTTGCGACTCAACATCTCTTGGGAATATTATTGACTTTCTGCTTGTTATAGGGTAGTCGTTGTTAAGAAAATGAGACTGAAGACGACTGATGTTGTAGTATTGGTCGCCTGGAAGCTACTTCTTATCATCTTCACTTTGAAGAACATTAAAGGAGCTTAGGGGCGTGAACCAGGAATTACTTGTTGACATTCTTTATGTAGCTGCTTTTTTTATTGGCGGCCTTGGCTTCGCCCTTGGCCCTTTCATTATTTCTCACCTCTTTGCCCCCCGTTCCACCCGCAATACCCGCCAAAAAACTACCCAGCTTATTGAATGCGGAGTCCCTCCCATAGGAGATGCCTGGGTGCGTTATGGCATGGCTTACTACATTTATGCCTTAATGTTCTTGGCCTTTACCGTGGATATCATGTTTTTACTGCCAGTTGCTCTGGTATATAATTATGAAGGCAGTAGTGTCGGTGATTTACGGGCTTTTATCGGTATTCTGATTTTCATCGGCATTCTGTCGCTGGCAATCATTTATGCCTGGAAAAAGGGAGTGTTTAAGTGGGAACCCAGGAAATTCAACCCCCGATAGTTCAGTTTGCCAGCTTAGATAAACTTTTAGCTCTGGGGCGGGCCAACTCATTATGGCCGCTGACCTTTGGTCTGGCCTGTTGTGCCATTGAAATGATGGCGACGGGAGCTTCCCGTTTTGACCTGGCCCGTTTTGGTGCCGAGGTGTTCAGACCGTCTCCCCGCCAGAGTGATGTAATGATTGTGGCTGGCACCATCAGCAAAAAGACTGTGCCGGTGATTGAAACCCTCTACGACCAGATGCCCGAACCCAAGTGGGTGATTGCCATGGGTAACTGTGCTATTTCGGGAGGACCCTTCGTCTTTCCCGGTCAGTACGGTATAGTCGAGGGAGCCGACAAGTTATTTCCGGTGGATGTCTTTATTCCCGGTTGTCCGCCAAGACCGGAAGCCTTAATTGAAGGTATTCTTGAGCTTGAAGAAAAAATAACCGGTACCCGTCGCTGGCCAAGAGTCAGCCCCCGTTCTGCTCCCATAGTTCCTGTTTGCCGCACCGCTGAACTCTTGGACGATAAACCTCCTGTTATCGGCACATCATCAGTCAAGCCCAACTCTCCCCGGAAAGAAGCTCAAGCACAACCAGCCCGTAACCAGCAAAAACTTCAGATTGTCAAGGAGTTGATGACGGCTCTTGACCCGCTTGCCATGGCGGATATTGACTATGCCGACAAGGGATATCATCTTGATATTGTCCTTGTTCCTCAACAGGTTGCCGAGGCTGCTGCTATCCTTGATAATGAACAGTTTTTTCTTGAAACTATTACCGGGGTTGACTGGCTGGGAGAAAAAGCAGCTATTAATAAGGAACAGGCAAAACTTGTGGCGGCCGCCCTCAAAAAAGCTCAAAAAGCTGCTGAGGATGCTGGCGAGGTGTTGCCATCATCTTTGCCGGAAACAGAGGCAACACTTGATGACTTGAGTGATGAGCTGGAAGTGGTTTATGATTTCAATAACATGAGTGAACTATGCAGGGTAGTGGTGCGGGTCAGAGTTCCACGCGATGGCTATAATTATGAGTTGCCGACAATTTCAGCAATTTTTCCGGGGGCAAACTGGCACGAGCGGGAAGCCCATGAATTTTTTGGTATAAAGTTCAATGGTCACCCTGACCTTATCCCGCTTTTATTGCCGGAAGATGCCGATTTTCACCCTTTACTAAAGGATTTCCAGGTATGACCCTCTTAAGCAAAAATCCTTTTGACGAAACCTTTACCCTTAACCTCGGCCCCCAGCATCCTGCCACCCACGGGGTATTACGGGTAAAACTCGTGTTGGATGGTGAGTATATAGTGGAAGCAGAACCGGTGCTTGGCTATATCCACCGGATGCATGAAAAAATGGCAGAAAATAGAAGCTGGGTTCAGTTTTTACCAAATGTATCCCGGCTGGATTACCTCCATGCCCTGGGATATAGTCACGGTTATGTTTCTCTGGTGGAACGGGCCGCCGGGATTGAGGTGCCGGAGCGGGCTGAATATTTACGGGTAATTACGGTTGAATTAAATCGTCTTGCCAGTCATCTTCTCTGGTTTGGAGTACTGGTTCTTGATTTGGGGGGATTTTCGCCTTTGTTGTATGCCTTTGATGATCGGGAACAGATCCTTGATCTACTTGAATCGGTTACCGGTGGTCGGCTTACATTCTGTTATTTTCGTTTTGGCGGGGTCTGTAATGATATTGATGACAATTTTATTGCCGGCACCAGAGCCTTTATAAAGCGATTGCGAGACCGGCTTACCATGTACCATGAGCTGGTAAGCAAAAACATTATTCTTATCACACGGATTAAAGGTACCGGGATTATCTCAACCGAGTTATGTCGAAAATATGGAGCTACCGGCCCAATTGCCCGTGCTTCCGGTATTGACTTTGATGTCCGCAAACATGAGCCATATTCAGTCTATCCGGAATTTGATTTTGAAGTGCCTCTCTACCATAACGGTGATTCCATGTCCCGTTACCGGGTACGGATTGATGAAATGGAGCAAAGTATGCGTATCCTTGAGCAGGCTCTTGATAAGCTGCCGGCAGGTCCGGTGATGGCAGCCAAAGTACCCAAGATGATTAAGCCCCCAAAAGGTGATTATTATCAGGCAGTGGAAACTGCCCGCGGTTCCCTGGGGTTCAGGGCAGTCAGTGATGGCACAAATAAGCCTTATCGCCTTAAAATACGCCCGCCAACATATTCAAATTTAAGTTTGTACGGTGAAGCCTGCCAGGGGTTGTTGTTATCGGATGCCCTGGCTTTACTGGGAAGTCTTGATCTGGTCATTCCTGAAATAGATAAGTGAGAGTCAGATGAGTATACATCCAGAGGTAATAAGATTACTGCTCTTCATGGTGGGAGTTATTGCGTTTATCGCTCTTAATGCCGCTTATCTGGTCTGGGTGGAGAGAAAAGTTGCCGCTCACATTCAACGCCGAATCGGGCCAAAGGATGTGGGGCCCTGCGGATTATTGCAACCACTGGCTGACGGCATTAAATTAATGAGCAAACAGCTTTTTGCCCCGGATGGTGCCGACCCAATCCTCTACAGACTGGCACCGGTGATGATTCTGGTGCCGGCGGTAATGAGTTTTGTCACTATTCCATTTAGTGAAAGCCTGGCAGCGAGAAATATAAATCTTGGTTTATTGATGATCTTTGCTTTTGCCTCGGTTGGTTTCTTTGGAGTTCTCCTCGGGGCATGGGGATCACGAAACAAGTATGCGATCATTGCTGCTGCCCGGGTTGTCTCCCAGAATGTCGCCTACGAGATTCCTCTGCTGATTACCCTGGTAACCGTGATTATGGTCACCAGTACCATGAATCTCCATGAAATTGTCCTCCAGCAGACAGGTGGTTTCTGGAACTGGAATATTTTTCAGTTGCATGCAAGTCCGCTTATGCCGGTTTCTTTTTTGATCTTTTTTATCTGCATTCTGGCGGAAACCAACCGGGCACCATTTGATATGGCTGAGGCCGAGAGTGAGTTGGTCGCCGGGGTTATGACTGAGTATCCGGGGATGGGGTTTGGTGTTTTTTTCATGGGTGAATACGCCAATATCGTCATCGGAGCCTGCGTGTCCACTATCCTCTTCTTTGGCGGCTGGAATTGTCCTTTGGGATTATTTCCGGGGGTACACTGGTTCTTAATCAAGATGTACCTGCTTATTTTTATAGTTATCTGGATTCGCTGGACCTTTCCCCGCACCACTTTTTATGGACTGCTCAATCTTTCCTGGAAAGTCCTGATACCGGTTGCGTTTGTTAATCTGATTTTAACCAGTGCTTTCTTAAAGGTATTTTAATGATGATTAGTCACTTAAAGGAGGTTTTAAACGGCACTTGGAGTCTGTTTGTCGGCATGGGGATCACCATCAGGTTTTTCTTCAAACCGGTGGTGACTGTACAGTACCCCCATGAAGATACGCCGATGACTCCAAGATTCAGGGGACATATTGAACTGGTGGCGGACGAAAAAACCGGTCTCAGTAAATGTGTGGTCTGCCTGATGTGCCAAAGAACCTGTCCTTCAGTCTGTATTTCCATAACTGGTGAAAAACCGGAAGGGAGTAAACGAAAAGTGTTAACCAAATACACCCTTGACTTTACCAGATGCAGCCTGTGCGGTCTTTGTATTGAGAGTTGTAATTTCGGTGCCATTACCTTCTCAAATGATTACAACCTGGCCGGCACCGATAAAAAAGCCTACATCTTTGATCTAAAAAAACGGCTGGAGGATAGTAATAAATGAATCCAACTTTATTTACGGCAGAAGGACTGGCAGGTATCCTGTTTTTAATCGTTATCGCTGTCACCATGGCTGGGGCCGTGATTGCCGTTAACGCTTCTCAGCTGATCCGGGCAGTTGCCGGTCTCGCCTTATCTTTTCTTGGAGTTGCCGGTATTTATTACTATTTGAACAGCCCTTTTATTGCCCTTATGCAGATACTGATTTATGTGGGTGGAATCAGTGTTTTAATAATTTTTGCTATTATGCTGGCAGAACCAGCCGGCATGGAGGTAGAAGAAAAGCGGAACAAACTAAAGGGCATTTTTAGTATTATGGCTGCCGGTACTCTTACTTTTGGGCTGGTTTCACTGGGAACAGGTACCGACTGGCAGGTCTTTGCACGGGTTGATGATGGCTCGGTAAAAGATATTGGTACGGCTTTGCTGACTACATACAGCATGAGTTTTGAGTTGATCTCACTTTTGCTGGTGACGGCTATTATCGGAGCTATAGTCTTATCCAGAGCTGGCAGGTAAAGGAGTAAAAAAAACAAATGGATATCTTATCAATCAGTAATAATCTTGACACCTACCTGGTAATTGGTGCCATCCTGTTTGGCATAGGGTTTTATGGTCTGATACAACGCCGAACCCTGATCGGAATGCTTATTTCTTCCGAGTTTATTTTATGCGGGGCATCGGTAAACTTTATGGCCTTTAACCATTTTTTGGCCCCAGACCCGTCCGTAGGCCAGATTATTACTTTGTTTATAATGGGGCTGGCTGCTGCTGAGGCAGCGATTGCCCTTAGTATTTTTATTGCTGTTTATCGTAATTATAAATCCATCGCTGTTGGCGAGTTGGTAGAACTCAAAGGTTGATGTCGCTATCTTTGCAGACCAATATTATAATTTAAGGAATAGGGTAATAATGGAGACAATTGTTTCTGTAAAACCGTTGCTTGCTCTGCTTGTAGCTCTAACTGCCACAGTCCTGCTGATGCTGTCTAAGAAAAACCCCAATATCAGAGAACTATGGTCGCTGATTGCAGCAGTTTCCATGTTTTCCATCATCATCTCGATGATCCCGACAATTCTTGCCGGTAACAAAATAGTTTTTCAGATATTCAGTCTTTTACCCGGCATTTCTGTCACTCTTCGGGTAGATGCCTTTTCGATGGTTTTTGCTCTGGTTGCTTCATCTTTGTGGATTCTGGCAGTTTTTTATTCAGCCGGTTATATGCGTAGCCTTAATGAACATGCTCAGACCCGTTTTAATGCCTGTTTCGCCCTTTCCCTGTTTGGGACAGTAGGTGTCGCCTTCTCTGACAACCTCTTTACTCTCTATCTCTTTTATGAAATTGTCAGTATCTGCACCTATCCTCTGGTTGCCCACCATCAGGATAAAGAGGGCTACCATGGTGCGAGGAAATATATCATTTATTTGACCACCACCGCCAAGGGATTATTGTTGCCGGCAATGATTTTGATCTATATTCTGACCGGCTCGCTTGATTTCGCCGATAATATCAATACTGGTATCTTCCCCGCCGATACCAACTCGACTCTGGTCACCGTGCTGTATATCTTCTGCCTTTTGGGGTTTGCCAAAAATGGTATCATGCCGTTTCACCACTGGCTGCCCGGTGCCATGGTTGCTCCCACTCCGGTTTCTGCCCTGTTGCATGCGGTAGCTGTGGTCAAGGTCGGGGTTTTTGCCACGACCAGAGTCATGCTATATGTTTTTGGGGTTGATACCATGAGTGAACTGAACCTGGGTATTCCAACTGCTTATTTTGTCTCGTTTACTATTTTGACGGCTTCAATTATTGCCCTGACTAAAGATAATTTAAAAGCTCGCCTCGCCTATTCAACAATAAGTCAACTCTCCTATATCATCCTCGGTGTCGCCCTTTTAACCCCGGCTGCCATAAACGGCGGACTTGTTCATATTGCCAACCATGCCTTTGCCAAAATAACTCTTTTTTTCTGTGCCGGTGCCATTTTCGTGGCAAGTAATAAAAAATATATCTCGGAAATGAATGGCCTGGGGCGGGTAATGCCTTTTACCTTTGCCGCTTTTGGGATTGCCTCGCTGAGCATGATTGGAGTGCCGGGGGTGGGCGGTTTTGTCACCAAATGGCAGCTACTGGTTGGCACTATGGCGATGGAAGCCCATTATATCGGTATTTTGCTGATATTGATGACCAGTACCATGCTCAATGCGGCCTATTTTGTGCCAATAACCTACCGGGCATTTTTTGCCAGACCACCGGCAGGAGAACCGGCTCAAGGGATCAGGGAAGCACCTTTATCCATGGTTATCCCGATAATGATTGCTGCTGTTATCTCGGTTATTATAGGTATCTATCCTGATTTTTTCATGAATTTTGTTTCAATGGTAACGAGGTGACAGAGAACAGATTAGTTTGTTTTTTTTCAGCCACAGGCTGGCGGCTGTTCTTATTTCTGTCCTCTGGTTTCTGTCTTTTAGTTTTAAGGGGTCGTTATGATAGTAAAGTTTATAGATTATCTGCGTGATCGACAAAAAATACTCATTCGTTTTTGCTATGGGGTACTCGCTTTATTAGTGATATTGGATGTCTTTGTAGACAAAAGCAAGGCCCATATCTGGCCTGAAACAATCCCCGGCTTTTGGTCTCTGTTTGGTTTTGTGGCCTGTGTGTTGATTATTATTCTGTCTAAATGGTTTGGCCATTTAGGGATAATGACCCGCGAGGATTACTATGATAACTGATTTCTGGCTGCATCCGGCTCTGATCCTGATTATCGGGGCTGTGATTCTGCCTTTTATCCCCCGGAGTTTTAAAAAAGCGTATCTTCTTTTGATACCGCTAATGGCCTTTGTTAATGTCCTCTCCATGCAGGGGCAGAACGGCATCTACGGGGTGGTTGAGTTTCTGGAGTGGTCGCTGATTTTTGGCAGGGTGGATAGTTTAAGTCAGGTCTTCGCCTATATCATGACTCTGATGTGTATTATCGGCACCCTTTACGGACTCCATGTCAAAGATGACTCTCAACATATTGCCGCCTGGGTTTATGTAGCCGGTGCCTTGGGGGTAATTTACTGCGGAGATTACCTTGTTCTCTTCCTCTTCTGGGAAATCATGGCCTTTTCTTCCGTTTTTCTGATCTGGTTCAGAGGAAGAAAAGAATCACTGGCGGTCGGCTACCGTTATCTGCTGGTACATACAGCCGGGGGACTATTGTTGCTGGCCGGGATTATGCTCCGTTATCAGGCATTGGGTGATCTCTCTTTTGGGCTGGTTGATGTTGAGTCTCCTGATCTTTCCACTTATCTTATTCTGGCAGGTTTTCTGCTCAATGCGGCGGTTCCTCCTCTTCATGCCTGGCTGCCCGATGCCTATAGTGAAGCTACGGTTACCGGCTCGGTCTTTATGTGTGCCTTTACCACCAAGACGGCTGTTTATGTTCTGGCTCGTGGTTTTGCCGGTATGGATATTTTAATTCCGCTCGGGGTCTGCATGGCTCTCTACGGGGTGGTTTATGCTGTACTTGAAAATGATATTAGACGCCTGCTTGCCTATCACATTATAAGTCAGGTCGGCTATATGGTGGCAGGGGTCGGGATTGGCACGCAACTGGCGATTAACGGGGTATGTGCCCACGCCTTTGCCCATATTCTTTACAAGGGATTGTTGTTTATGGGGTGTGGCTCAGTGCTTTACATGACCGGTAAATCCAAGTTCTCGGAACTTGGCGGCCTGTACAAAAAAATGCCTCTGACCTTTATTTTCACCTTGATCGGCGGCTTATCAATTTCAGCTTTTCCTCTGTTCAGCGGTTTTGTCAGTAAGGCAATGATTGTCTCGGCCGGTTTTGACGACCACTTATATTGGGCAGCTTTTCTGCTGACCCTGGCTTCAGCCGGTACCTTTCTCCATACCGGTTTAAAGGTTCCTTATTTTATCTGGTTTGGAAAAAATAACTGTAGCCGGGACACCTGGGCAAAAGCGGCAGATCCGCCCTGGAATATGAATATTGCCATGGTCATCGCCTCAGTGCTGTGTATCTACATCGGGGTTTATACTCCGTACCTGTATAATATGCTGCCTTACCCGGTCAATTATGACCCGTATACCGCTGCTCATCTTTCAAAAACTATGCAGTTACTGCTCTTTACTGCCCTTGGGTTTTTCATTTTACTTAAAAAACTTGCCCCGGAACCAACCATCAGTATTGATCTTGACTGGTTCTACCGTAAGGGCGGCAAAGGGTTTATCTGGTTTGCCAGCAAGCCGGTTCAGTCAATTGATAACCTGGTTGGTAAGGTTTATCTTTCCTTGGGGCTTAAACCATTAATGAGGTCGGCTCGTTTCTGGTCATGGTTTGACTGGCATGTTATTGACGGGGTGGTGGATGGAATTGCAAAAATGGTCAGATCTATCGGAGGGCGACTGCGAAATCTGCAAAGCGGCCAGTTACAGAACAATATATTTTACACCGTTTCCATAGTGGCGTTACTCCTGGTTTTTTACACATTTTTCTAAGGCATAGAGGTTTCCGGGTTTATGTATATCAACTTTTTGAGGTCTTAAGGAATGGACTTTCTGATCATAAATGATGGCTTTCCCATCCTGAGTACACTTATTTTTCTGCCTCTTTTTGGTGCTCTGGCTTTGCTGTTGATTCCCGGCGACAATAGTTGTCGAATCTGGACTCTTATCGTTACCGTGATCACTGCCCTGATGTCCTTAACCCTCTATTTTGATTTTGATAAGACTACAGCGAAGTATCAGTTTGGTGAGCATTCCGCCTGGATTTCCGCATTTGATATAAACTACACTCTTGGGGTAGATGGCATCAGCCTGTTGCTGGTCTTGATGACCACTCTTCTGATTCCTCTCTGTGTCCTTGCTTCCTGGCGTTATATAGAAAAACGAGTAAAAGAGTTTATGATTGCCCTGTTGCTGATGGAAACAGCCATGCTGGGAGTGTTTATGTCCCTTGATTTTGTCTTGTTTTTCATTTTCTGGGAGGTCATGCTCATTCCCATGTACCTGCTGATTGCAGTCTGGGGCGGGCCTCGCAAGACTTACGCTTCGATCAAGTTCTTTCTTTATACCTTAGCCGGCTCAGTGCTGATGTTGGTTGCGATTATTGCTCTTTACCTTGAGAGCGGCACCTTCAGTATCCCGGCACTGATGGGGCATGATTACTCATCCACCTTCCAGGTGCTGGTGTTTCTGGCTTTTTTTCTGGCTTTTGCCATCAAGGTACCGATGTTCCCGTTTCACACCTGGCTGCCGGCGGCTCATGTTGAAGCACCTACTGCCGGCAGTGTAATTCTCGCTTCATTACTGCTTAAGATGGGTACTTACGGGTTTTTACGCTTTTGCCTGCCCATCACCCCGGAGGCTACTTTTATATTTATGCCTTATATCTTATGGTTATCAATTGCCGGTATTTTATATGGCGGTTTTACAGCCCTTGCCCAAAACGATATGAAAAAACTGATTGCTTACTCAAGCGTCAGTCATATGGGTTTTATTACTCTGGGCATCTTTGTCCTTAACACCAGTGGCATCGAAGGGGCAATTTTACAGATGATTAATCATGGCATTGTTACCGGGGCTCTTTTCTTATGTGTTGGTATGCTCTATGAGCGAACTAAAAGCCGTGATTTGTCCAGGCATGCCGGGGTGGGTAGGCATATGCCTATCTTTATCACTTTTCTAACTGTTTTTTCATTGGCATCGCTGGCTTTTCCCGGCACCAACGGCTTTATCGGAGAGTTTTTGATTCTGGTTGGTGCCTTTGAACATTCAATATTGATAGCTGCCTTTGCCATTCCCGGGGCTATCCTGGCTGCTGCCTATATGTTTCGTTTTTTGCAAAGGGTAGTTTGGGGTGGCACCGACAATCCAGACCATAGTGGCATGAAAGATATTGGCGTTCGGGAAATTGCCATTTTGAGTCCGCTTCTAATCTTTGTTTTTTGGATTGGTTTGTCACCTGCCCCATTTTTAGATGTTATGCATGTAAGTGTGGCAAATTTAATTGAACAGGTATCTGTTGCCCAGCCGGAAATCAATTCAGTGGCAGAATTTATTGGACAGTAAATATATTTGTTTGAGAAATAAGGTTAACAGAAGGAGCGTAAATGTTGGGAAATCGTTTTAATCATCTACTTGTCAATAAGGGTGAAAAATGAAGTATTTGCTGCTGTTTGCCCCGGAGTTGGTTTTGCTCTCAGGCGGGTTACTGATGTTTATCTTGAGTCTAACTGGCAGCAGTGGCCAGCAGATCAGAAAAGCCGCTCTTGGAGTTGGCTTTGTTGCTACACTGGTCTGTCTGCTCTCGATTAATCAGTCCGGGGAATTGTTTTACAGGGCATACAGGATTGATCTGTTTTCCCAGATTTTTAAGCTGGTCATTGCCGGCGGTTTTGTTCTGGTGCTTTTGCTTGCCAGTGAGTTAAAAGGTGTCCGTGAAACTGTTCGTCCTGAATATTATTTGTTTATGATGATTAGCACAACCGGTCTGATGCTGCTGGTCAGCTCTGTTGAGTTATTAACCCTGTTTATTGCTCTGGAACTTGCCTCATTCAGTATGTACCTGATGGTACCGATGCGTGATGATCGCAGTGGGTTGCGTATCCAGATGGAATCAGCCACTAAGTATATACTGTTTGGCATCGCTGCCACCGGGATCATGCTTTTTGGGATGAGTTATCTGTTTGGCTTAACTGGCACCACATATTTAAGCGAGATGTTGCCAAAACTGCATGGGATGGCAGAAACACCGGCGGCAATAGTCGCAATTGCCATGGTTATGGCAGGACTTTTTTACAAGCTGGCAATATTTCCTTTCCATTTCTGGGTTCCGGATGTCTATCAGGGGGCATCCAATGAGACCGCAGCCTTTATTGCCTCGGTACCAAAAATTGCCGCAGTGGCATTATTAATCCGTATCGTAACTTTGATTCCTCCCGATGGACAGGTCCTAGTTACCTTAATAATGGTGCTTTCGATCTGCTCGATGTTTTATGGTAACCTGGTGGCATTGGTTCAAAAAGACCTTAAACGAATGCTGGCATTTTCCGGTATTGCCCATGCCGGTTTTATGCTGATTGGCTTTGTTACCCTGACCAGTATTGGCTATGCCACAGCCATGTACTATATACTTGGTTATATGTTAATGATTTGTGCCTGTTTTCTCGTCATCTGTAATGTTTCAAAAGATGGTGAAAATGTCCTGATTGAAGATTTACGCGGGCTTCACCAACGGGCACCGCTATTGGCTTTGACCCTGGCGGTCAGTATGTTTGCCATGGCTGGACTGCCGCCCTTTGTCGGTTTTATGGGAAAATTTATGCTCCTTACCCAAGCCCTGCAAGAGGGTTTTTTATTCTTGGTTATAATGGCGGTACTCAACACTGCCTTTGCGATTTACTATTACCTGTCTGTGGTTAAGGCCGTTTATGTCAGCACTCCTGAAAAAACAGTGGAACAATTACCAATTTCAGTTGATGGTATGACAAAAGCAGTCTGCGTTGCCCTGATAGTTGCTATAGTTTTTTTATGTCTTGCTCCAGGTACTGTCCTTGATATTGCCGGTGAGGCAGTAAGGAATATGTAAGTTGTCAGAGAGGATACACAATTGATTGTTAAATTCATACATCGGCAGTGATTCACCTCTCGTTCCCACGCAGGAGCGGGGGAACGAGAAAGCTTATGTCGAATATCCAGCTATGACAGTCACTGATCCAAACCATACAATACGGTTGATTCTTACCCGTCAAAACGGAATTTCATTTTCTGCCATCAAGAAAGCACCATACAGAGGGATATTGATAAAATCATTGTCTTCTGTGAAGTTTCTGGGTGAAGTTCGGTATATCTTGTCTGGCTGGTATTTATCTGCGTAACTTCGTAAACTTTTGATATTTCGATTAAGGCCACTCTTCACTTCCAGTGGACGGATAATGTTATTATTCTGGAGGATAAAATCGACCTCTGCATCGCTCTTGGATGTCCAATAATAAAGTTCTTTCACCCCTCTGGTAACAAATTCTGAAGCAACAAAGTTTTCAATAAAAGCTCCATTATATTCAGCAAAAAGTTTATTACCTGTAATGATAATGTCTGATGGAATATTGAGCATTGCCCCAAGCAACCCACAATCGAGTAGATATACCTTAAATTTTACAAAATCAGCATAGCCGGCTAAAGGAAGTTTGGGAATACTGATATTGTAGGCGACATTGATCAAACCCGCTTTCTTCAACCAAGTTACAGCTTGCTCAAATGTTGAAGCTCGAGAATTTTTGCGAGCTTCACTGTATTTGAACTTCTTATTCTCTTTTGCCAACTGCCGCGGGATGGACTGCCATAACTCTGTAATTTTAATTGTTAGAATCTTGTCGGAATACTTTGAGAAATCTCTGGAGTATGCTTCAAGTATTTCATTTTGGATCTCGCGTGCCATGGCAATATCTCCATTGGTCTTGTACTCCTGCAAAACCTCCGGCATCCCACCAAGGTAAAGATACATTTTAAGATGAGACAACAGGTTTTCGTGAATCACTTCCAAAAATGGCTCTGGATTATTTTTTGTTTGGATCTTCTCTGCTAACAGTTCTTCACCAAAAGCAATTAAATATTCATAAAATGACATGGGGTAAAGCATCATGAAGTTTACTTTTCCGACAGGAAAGCTGCTTTCTTTCGTGACACTTACACCGAGCAGGGAACCCGCCGCAATAATATGATACTCAGGAGCCTCTTCCTGAAAATATTTCAAGCTTGTCAGTACTTCAGGAACGACCTGGATTTCATCAAAAAAGATTAAAGTATTCTGGCTGGATATCTTTTTACCGTAATACAGGCTTAAATTTTCGATGATATCATCAGGACTTAAATTTTTTTTGAACAACTCCCCCAGAGCGGGACTCTGTTCAAAATTGAATTTAACAAAAGTACCATACTCACTCGCACCAAATGCCTCTACAATATATGTTTTACCTACCTGCCTGGCACCTTGAAGCAATAATGGCTTGCGCCTATGGTTAATTTTCCACGCCAGCAATTTTGGATAAACAGTTCTCTTCAATGCGTGATCTCCCCCCAAAAGTATTTTCCAGCACAAACAACCTCTGATTTAATGTATTAAACATCAAGTTATTTATCGGAAAAAAAGTAAACTGACAAGGGAAAAACCATTTTTTCAAAATGATTTCATTCAATTCAGGGAGTTTGAGCAAATAATTGGTGCAAATGTTCTTCGCCTCTCCCGCATATGACTAATATAGCGGTAGATGTGAATTGAACAAACCTGGGAGCCTGTCCTCGGACAGGCTCCCAGCTGTTCTAAGAGTTTTAATCCAGCGTTCTAAAACCCTTCGCTTATAAGAGAAAACTCATCAAAGAGAATAACCTCACCTTCAGGATCGTTCCAGTCGTAGGCATAACTTCGAACTTTACCATCCTCCGTACTAAGGACGGTGAACACTCCAATTTCGTTGCTGCTTACAAAGGGTACCTCCGTCTCAGACTCGCCAAAGATAACCTCTGGATTCATAATGCTTGGGTAGATCGGTTCTCGACCCTGTGGATCACCAAAGCGGGGATAGTACTCAGGATTGGGCCCCACCTTGCCACTGTCTTCACCTGGAAAGTGAGCCCATGGAGCACGGGCAATCTCAACGCTTTCGTCCCGGTAGCCGACACCGAAGCTGTTGCCGTAGTTGGATGTCTCGATATAATGAAGGCTACCTGTTTGTGTGCGGTTCCACAGATGACTGTGACCTGTGTGTACAAGTTGCACGCCGTGCTCGATGAGCAGAGGTTCAATATCGTTGGTCCAGATATCGTTCTCGATGGGGTAGTCGTAGTAGATATCCACAATAGCCTGGCGTTCCACAAGAGGGAGTATATCACGCTCGAAAGTGTCCGCATCGGCAGGCCATACTTTTTCCATGGTCTGTTCTCTGCCAGCCGTATCCAGATAGGTGATGGTTGCTATAGGGTCGGCCATAACCGGCAGAGCGTTGTCGCCAAGACCGAACATTGTCTGATGACCAAGAACAACCCGGTAGCGAGCCTGGAGGAACTCCTCACTCGCCAGTACATCAACGAGCCAACTGTACTGTTCACTGTCCACACCATAATGCTCGAAGAACATGTCACCAAAGCCCCACTCATCGGGGTTATTCAGGTGTTCCGGTGCCTCGGAGAACTTTCCTCGTCGATCAGGGTTCCAGTGCCTCCAGACGCGGCTTACATTCATTGAAATAATGAAGACATCTCCGAAGCGATGAGCCCAGTAGCTCTCGCCTTTGGGACCGTCATCAGGATGGTTCCACATCTCGAAATAAGCAGTATGCTCATAAGACCAGTCACGAATGAATTGCTCACGAAAGACGGCTGCCTCTACGGGATCGGCAGGAGGAGTTATCGCACCTGATGCAAGATCACGATTATAGCGATACTCGGCGTACCAGCGGGGCTGGGGATCTCCGTCTACGGCATTGATACCGGCATTTTCTGCACCATGTTTAGCAAAACGCCCCGGTGACTCGTGATTACCGATGGTACCAAACAGGGGGGCATGCTGTAGTACCGCACCGCCTGTATATGGATGATCAGGGAAAAGATCACGGAAAGTACCCTGCATACTGGGAAAGAATGCAGGTCTGCCCTCATTCTGCCTGTCGAACCACTCGCTGGCACGGTGGGGATTGTCAACCAGATCGCCTGCAAATAATACGGCATCAGGTATACCCACGGTTTCCACAAGTTTCTGAAAAGTACCTGCACTCATGGCTCGATTTTGTTGATCGGAGGTAAGAACGATGGTTACAGGTGTGCCGGGATTGGGATTTGCCTGGAGACTGTAAACACCACTTTGGGCTGACTCCATGTCGGCGGTACTGGAGACATAATAAGGAATGCGTTCTCCCGCTTCCAGATCGACTATCACCGCCTCATGTCGCCATACACCACGCTCGGTAAATTCACCATACAGGCTGGTTCCGTCTGAATTGAAAATATCAGACCTGTCATCTTCAAACATACGCGTCATTTTGGTGCTGACAGCGGTCACAGTATTCTCCAGTTCTTCACCGTAGGTGACGGTATGTGAAGAACCCTCAAAATCTGTAAACCATGCCACGATAACGGAGTTTTCGGTGGGAAGCTGGAGATAGGGTTCACTCAGTAAACTCAGCTCCCTGGGATGCCTCTGAATGTTGAGGTATACTTCATCACTATAAACCCGCCGTTGCCAGTCAATAATATTAAAATTATCGTCAATAACCGGAAAAACATGTACCGGAGTCATGGTAATCTCAAAACTGCCATCACCACGGGGGACAACATTAACTTCCAGATGGCCGTAGTGCTTGCCCCCGCTTATCAGGCGATTACCCTCCCATAATTCTGGCTCGTTGTAATGTGCTGTCCATTGACTGTAAGGATTATTCTCAGCGGCATATAGGGGTTCTTCCGGTCCGCGCAGGCCGTCACCGGCTATCCCGACATCATAATAGTGTACACCGTTGACTAAAGAGCGTTCAAAAAATTCACTGTGGCCGCTAAAAACTGCCACTACACCATATGCTTCAAACATTGGAGAATAAACACGCATAGGCACTCCGGCCTGTCCGGTTGCCCGCGGGTTTGCAGATGACACAGGGTAACCATGTCTGCCGCTGGTATACGGAGCATGATGAAACTGGACAAAAATAACCTGACCCTTTGCTTTTGCATCCTCAAGCTGCTCCATTGCCCATAGCCATTGGTCTGAACCAGGGTTAAAATCCGCCAGATCATTGCCGGGGTAAGTGGCCTCGTCAATATTGACATTTGTATCAGCATCGCTGGCCTGGGGGAGGCCATTGGATGAATCTAAAGTGATAATCGTTACCGGGCCATAATCAATACGGTAGTATTGGTCCTGATAATCAGGGTTATTGTTAGCTGGTTTATCAAAATAGGCTTTGTATTTTTCTCGGGATGCCATTACTGCCTCTGGTGCGTAACCACCGTTGCGTGCGGCAAAATTTTCCCAATTGCCTAACGCTGGCAATATTGGTCTGGCACTTAACAAATCATCAAATTTACCTCCATTATGAAAGAAAAACTCGTCCCATGCCCGCTGATATCCGCCGCCTTGCACCAAGTCCCCCGGCATAATGATAAAGGCCGGATCTCTTGACTCTGCAACTTTGATGTTCTCTGCAAAACCTTCAAATTGTGTGGATAGATAAAGCTCCCTGCCTCTGCTGTCTTTAGGCAGATTATCTGGTCTGCCGGTACTGCCTTCTGCCTGGGCCGCAGGAGCAATATCCCGATTGCCCCAATCGCGTTTATCAAGGCGACCTGCCGGTTCGGTTTCTGAATCAGCGTAAACAATAAAACGGATTGGTTCCAGTGAATCCGCCTCGGGTGCAGTTTTAAATGTATTTCGAACAATGCTATCGCCCTGGCTTACCGAATAGTTGTAAGTTGTTCCTGCGGTTAACTCGTTAATTTGAATGCTGTGCTTATAGTTGGCGTTAGCAAACATGTCCGGGAACTCTGACCGCTCAGATTCTTCCAGTTCTGAATAAGCCAGCTCTTCCATCAACTCAGGGACAGATGTATATTCTTTCGCCCAGCTTAAATCGCCGCCAGTTACCTGTAGTGTTCCAGGAGTATTGTTTTCGGTAAACCATGTTATTGTTATTCCATCTCTATCAGGATTTTGTTGGTATGGATTAACCCGAAAGTCAATATTACTACAAGTTGACGCAAGAACCCGGCAACGGGGCTCAGTGCAAAGAAGGACTAATTTCCGGGCATCCCGAACGGTAATCATCCCATCCCCGTCCATGTCTCTTACATCATCTGGCCCGCTCGCCGGCGTGTTGAGATCGGCAAGAATAAATCTAATATCGTTTCTGTCTACATCGCAGTCACCATCCATATCACCAGGTACGCCTGCTGCAAAGACCATGCTTGTGGTAATTAGTAACACTGCCACCGACATTAATGCAGCAGATAACAACCCCTTTCCGTACCCGACAAATTCAGTAATTTTCTTCATGATTCCCTCCTGTTATTTAGTAGATTACCAGCATCAGTATCGCTCACAATAAGCATCCCTGAAACTAAAAATCAGTTGGATTGGCAAAAAAAACATGACAACCGGGCTTTGTCCTTTGTTCCTCTGCCAGACATAAAATTGAAACTGGAGTAAACAAGATGATTGTTTCAATTCCGTTAAAATTAAAATAGAATTGGATTATAAATCAAATCAATGTTCTGTGAATCTTTCGTTAGCTTTATGTTAGATTGCTTAAAATGCTCTCGTTTCCATGCGTGGGAACGCATACCGAGGTCTAAAGAGTGGGCAGAATATTCCAGTGCCAGAGATTATGCGGGGTAAAATGGATTGATGGCGATATCGGGGAAGGGGTGAGCAGGATATGCATTCCCACGCAGAGCGTGGGAATGCATTGTAAAGAAAGGAGCCTGCAAAGTTGGTGAAAGGAATGTGCTATTGAGATTTTATATATAGCCCATAAGCCTGTCCTGATTATGGTGGTGAAACTTAAAAGTATGGTGAATATTATTTTTCTGTCTGAAATCCTCCGGTATGGTCTGGTCGGTTATTTCGGTAATATCAAAATCATTTTTTAAATTATCCGATAGAGAGAATTTACGGAAATTGGTGGAAAAAATAAGGGTTCCGTCTTCTGCCAGCCTCTCCATAGCCAGTCTGAGGAGTTGTTCATGGTCATCCTGGACAGAAAAGGTGAGTTTGCGGTGGCGGGAGTTGGAAAATGTGGGGGGATCAACAAATATCAGACCATATTGTGTCGTTTCCCTTTTAAGCCACTCCATACAGTCCTCTTCGATTACCGTATGAAGATACCCGCCAAAACCGTTAACGGAGAGATTGGCAAGAGTACGGGTCAGGTATTTTTCGGATATATCGACTGTCGTTGTTGAGGTGGCTCCGTTACCGGCACCATAGACAGTGGCGGAACCGGTATAACCAAAGAGGTTGAGAAATGTTCTTCCTTTTGCCAGCTCAGCTATCATTGCTCTGGTTTTACGGTGATCCAAAAAAAGGCCGGTGTCGAGAAAATCGGTGAAGTTAACGATGAATATAAAACCACCTTCATGGACTTCAAAAAACTTGCCGGTTTCCTTCTTTTTCTTCTGGTACTGGCTATCTCCTTTTTGTGGTTTTCTTGTTTTTATAAAGATCTGACTTCTTTTGAGGGTAAACAGTTCTCTGACAATTGCAAGAGCTGTCTGAAACCGTTGCCCGGCCTTGTCAGGATCGATGGTTTTTGGAGGTGCATACTCCTGGATATGGAGCAGGGTTCCGTAAATATCAATGGCAAAATTATATTCCGGCAGGTCGGCATCATAGAGGCGAAAGCAACTGATATCCCGTTCTTTGGCCCATGGAATAAGTTGCTGCCAATTTTTTCTCAGTCGGTTGCAGATATCAGATCCGGGTGATTCGCATTGATAATCGGAGATGGACAACCTTTGTTCCTGTAAATAATAAGCCGGTTTTTCCTGCCA
>CAZEMY010000002.1:0-26366 GCA_964513405.1 uncultured Desulfobulbaceae bacterium | reverse complement strand
AAACCAGAAGCCAGATGACAGGATTTTGTGTCGTTACTTGTTTTAATAATTATATCAGCCTTTGGCTGCTGACCATTCTGTCCTCTGTCCTCTGATACTGATATGGGGAATATAAATCATGAAGTATGATCAGGACTGGCAGTATAACTATGAGGACATGATTGCAACCCCGGGGAGGGCGATTGTCAATGTCAAATCCGGGTACCGGGTTTTTATCGGCACAGGTTGCGGGGAACCTGTAGAACTTGTTGCCGCCTTGACTAAGCGGGCCGGTGAGTTGGGTGATGTTGAGCTGGTGCAGTTGATTACCAAGGGTAATGCCCCGTATGCGGAAAAGAAATATGCTGAATGTTTTACAATCAACTCTTTTTATATCGGTTCCAATGTCCGTAATATGATTCAGGAGGGCATGGGGGACTACACGCCTATTCTGATGTCGGATGTGCCAGGCTTATTGGACAGTGGAGTGTTACCCCTTGATGTGGCTCTTATCCAGGTGACCCCGCCTGATGAAAGAGGAAAAGTCAGCCTGGGAATATCGGTTGATATTGTCCGTAGTGCCGCAGATAACGCTTCTCTTGTCATTGCCGAGGTTAACCCCAATATGCCCTGGACCCATGGCGATTCTCTGATGGATATTTATGATATTGATATCCTTGTCCCGGTTGAAGGAGAAATCCTGGAAAGGGAATCGCACCGGCTCCATCCGGTCAGCAGGAAAATTGCTGCCGAGGTAGCCGCTCTTATTCCGGACGGTTCAACCGTTGAGTTCGGACTTGGACGGGTTCCGGGGGTGGGAAGATTGCCCCAGGCGGTAATGGATTTTCTCCATGATAAAAAAGATCTTGGTATCCATACCGAGATGATTTCCGATGGGATTATTGACCTGGTTGAATCAGGGGCGGTTACTGGTGCCTGCAAGAGTATAGACCGGGGCAGGATAACCTGTAGTTTCTGCATGGGAAGCAGAAAACTCTATGATTTCGTTAACGATAACCCGTTGTTCTCTTTCAGGCCCACGGAATATGTGAATAATCCTGCCGTGATCGGTAAACAAAAAAGAATGGTTTCCGTGAATATGGCCCTGGAAATTGATCTTACCGGTCAGGTCTGTTCCGACTCAGTAGATGGACGGTTTTATTCAGGTATTGGCGGTCAGGTTGACTTTAACCGTGGTGCGGCTTTTTCAGAGCATGGCCGTTCTATAATCACCATGCCCTCCACCCGGGACAAGGGAGAAGTCTCCAGAATTGTTGCCACTCTTCATCCCGGTTCAGGGGTGGTTGTTACCAGGGGAACTGTGCACTTTGTGGTCACTGAGTATGGGGTGGCTTATCTGCATGGCAAATCAATACAGGAACGGGTAATGGCACTTATCTCCATCGCCCACCCTGATTTTCGGGAACAGCTTTTCCAGGAAGCATTGGCATGTAAATATATCAGACCTTCCAAATCAGGGCTTGGGGGGCGTTTTGTTGTCCCTGGTGAAGAGTTCATGCGGACAACCTATCTTTTGAAAAATGGTGTCGAAGTGAAATTTCGCTCCATCATGCCAACCGATGAACCGCATCTTCGTGATCTTGTTTATAACCTTTCCCAGGAAACTATTTATTACCGTTTTATGAGCCGGATACAGCGGTTCAGCCACCGCCAGATTCAGGATTTTGTCTTTATTGATCATCGTCGGGATGTTGCCATTGTCGGCACGATTCCCGAGGCACATGGTGAGGAAATTATAGCTGTGGGCAGGTATTATCTCAATGAAAAAACCAACAAGGCGGAAGTCGCCTTTGTGGTTCGTGACAGTTGGCAGAACTTTGGCATAGGGGTTTTTCTGTTTCGTCACCTGATCTCCATTGCCAAGCGCAATGGTATTGCCGGCTTTACAGCAGAGGTGCTGCGGGATAATTATCGCATGCAGGCTATCTTTAACCGTTCCGGATACCAGGTGAAAAGCCGCCTTGAAGACGGGGTTTATTCTTTTGAAATTGAGTTTTAATATGTAACTGCTCACGGGGTAAACGAGGGAACGAGACTCCGAGGATGCGGTGCTATATGAGCAGTTATTTTTAATCTTTTTGAAAGTTCCGTAACATATGATATTATTGTTTGTAAAGAATATACTTTTTTATTGGATATTCGACACAAGCCTATGCGTGGATAGGTGTAAATAGTGCGTGGGCGTTACACCGCACCACTCTGGTAACACCGCTTAAACGGTGTGGCCTGCGAATTATGGCTTATGGCTTATGTCGAATATCCGGTTTTTTAGATAAATTATTGTAAATATTCGGGTTGGTGTGAGAAATTAGTGCGAAACTACGACCTTAAATGTTCGAAGTCTACGCTATCTAAATATTGGCTAAGGTTTGTTCGGTTCGCCACTCCCGCTATACTTTGTTATAGAGAGTCAGATGGAGATTTTTGATGCAGGAATTACTTAAACAATTAACCGCAATTTCAGGAGTTAACGGGGTATGTCTGTTTGTGAAAACAGAAAAAATGTTGTCTGATGGGATTCCCGTTTCCTTAGACGACAAGCTTTTATCTGTTGTTGATTCGGAAATGTTCCATATGGTTAAAGCAGGAGCAAGTGCAGGTTTATCTGTTAAGTTTTCATTTTTTTACTTTGACAAATACAGGTTGGTGGTAATGCCTCTTAAGGAGGATATATCTTTGTTGTTTCTATGCAGTTCACAGATAGACTGTGCAACTGTGGCTGGTGCCGCCGCCAAGCTCACCTGTGATGTCAGCGAAAAAGAGCTTTTGATGCTTGCAGATAAGGATGGAGAGGAACAATTGGAGGATGTTCTCCTGGAAGAAATTGACTCTGAGGAAATGCCTAAAATTTATGACCAGATTATGGTGATTCTTTCCGAGGCTGTAGGGCCGCTGGCTGAGGATATTATGTATGATTGTCTGCATAAATGGAAACAGTCTGGAGATGCTGTTCACAGCCGGATTCCTGATCTGGGAGAAATGCTTGTTAAAGAGATAGGTGACAGTAGCTACACTGTTGAGTTTATTGAGAAAATGGAAAGCATTTATTGATTAACTTCTTTTCTTGTTCTGTTTTTGTTCCAATTTAATTTTTTCTTTGTTACTCTCTCTGGATATTCGACATAAGAGAAAGGTTTAGATGCGTAGGTCGGATTAGCGTGTATAACGCAAAAAGGTGATAAAAAGAAAAGACTGCAATCAAACCCAAAAAATATATAATGGCAAGGTTTTAGCGTAATCCGACTCTCACCGTGTTGTCGGATTGTAAATATTCGAATATCACCCCATTTTCGTCCGATTCGCCTCACCCGCATATGACTAATATAGCGTGAGAGGCGAATCGAACAAACCTGGGGCAATATTCAAATATTTAAGAGGTCGTCGTTTTGCACTGATTTCTCACCAACCCGAATATTTACGTCGGATTACGCTAAAACCTTGCTATGTCGATACTTTTCGGTTGTTTTCGATTCACCGTATTTTTTATCTTCATTCTTATTTTCGCTAATCCGACCTACGGGAACCGGCTTATGTCGAATATCCAGGTTACTCTCTAATTTGTTGTTTTTATTTTTTAAGCTCATGCTCTATTTTATTTACCATTATCCCATAGTTGCATTCTCAGGTATGGCTCATATAGGTTTAACATGATCAGGTTATCTTCTTTTGGCAGGAGATTTTCACAGGAAGCCGGTATTCTTTCCCTTATGGATGATCTTGGCAACGCCATGGCAGAAGGGGGGATGATAATGATGGGCGGTGGTAATCCCGCTCATGTCCCCGAGGTTCAGGAAACACTCCGTAACCAGTTACATTCGCTTTGTGATGATCAGGATAGATTTCGAAAATTGATCGGAATTTATGATCCGCCCCAGGGGGACAAGGTGTTTATTCAGGTTCTTGCCGATTTTCTTAAGAGTGAATATGGCTGGCAGGTCGGAGAGGAAAATATCTGTCTCACCCAGGGGAGCCAAGGCTCGTTTTTTCTTCTTTTTAATATGTTGGCCGGTAAGTTTGCAGACGGCACCAGAAAAAAAATCATGCTCCCCATGGCACCAGAGTATATCGGCTATGCTGATCTGGGACTTTGCGACGATTTTTTCATGGCCCGGCGGCCCCGGATAGAGTTGATTGGCAGCCACCAGTTCAAATACAGGGTCGATTTTGAACGACTTGCCGTAACCAGTGAAGTTGCCGCACTATGTGTGTCAAGACCAACCAATCCTACCGGCAATGTTTTGACAGATGAGGAAGTGGAGGGCTTGATTGAGCTTGCTGCCATGCACGATATTCCTCTTATCCTCGACAACGCCTATGGAGTTCCCTTTCCCAGTATAATTTATAAAGATGTAAAACCATATTGGAATGAACAGATCATTGTCTGCATGAGTCTCTCAAAATTTGGACTTCCGGCGGCAAGGACAGGTATAGTTGTTGCCCGCCCCGAGATCATAAAAACACTCTCCGGAATTAATGCCATTTTGAACCTTGCCCCGTCAAGTTTCGGAGCAATGTTGACCACTGATCTTTTGCAGACCGGAGAGATTATCAGGCTGAGCAAGGATGTAATCAAACCTTTTTATCAGCGGAAAATGGAGTTGGCCATGGCAGCCATAGATGAATTCTTTGCCGGTCTTGATTATCGGGTTCATACTCCGGAAGGGGCGATGTTCCTCTGGCTCTGGTTTACAGATCTTCCGATTTCCAGCCGTGAACTTTACGAGCGGCTTAAAAGCCGAAAAGTTCTGGTTGTGTCCGGGGATTATTTTTTCCCTGGTCTTGAGCCCGGTTGGCCTCACATGGATGAATGTCTGCGGATAACCTACTCTCAGGATGATAATGATGTCCGGGATGGATTAAGAATTATTGGCGAAGAAATAAGGGCGTTGTAGATCCAGGTTATTTAGTTCCCCTTCCCTGGAAAACGATAATTCTTTCATATGATTAAAAAATGGTAACTATTCAGGATGGGCAACAAATTACCCTTAACTGTGCACTGATCCTAAATAGTTACAAAAAATGAAAGCATAATAGCAGGAGTAGTAATGATTTGCTGGAGATACAGAACGATTGTTTTTGAGTTCAAGAAAGACGGGTTGCTCGGAGACCGGTTTATTGACGATGAAGAGGTGGAGAATACTTTGAACGAACAGGGGCGGGCAGGTTGGGAACTGGTCAGTGCCACTATGGTTCAGGACGGTTTACTCACCTTGATGAAACAGCCTGGGGCGGAGGAAGTTAAGCGGAAACCTGAAAGAGAAAAAACTGATCTGTTTCGGTTTGGCGGTAAAACCGTAACTAATAAGGTGGATGATGAAAATCTACTGCCAGGGATGTCGGGGGATAAAGGTGCAATTCCAGCTCCCAAAAGGAGTCCGGAACCGGCATTGAAAGAACGGTCAAACTGCTTGGTTGGAAACATAAAAATTAATTAGCACACATTCCTTAATTTAAAATATCGGGAAAACAAAGTTTTGCGGGAATGATTATCAATAAGAGGCTTTTTGAACAGCAGAATATAGAACAAGGAATTTTGAATATCTAAGTACGGGTGTTTTTTATAAATCTGTTTTTTTTTCATTTAGTCAAAGTGGTATCTTTCATAGTTCGATATTCCTTTTTCGACATTAGAAATTCTCTTTTCTGTCCGCAGGGCATCATGTTCTGCTGCGATTCCCCTTTGGCTTGGATGTGACTGTGGTGGAAGAATGAGTATATACATTATAAAGAGAATTTTGCTGATGATTCCCACCCTGTTCGGGGTTATGCTGATCACCTTTATGGTGACTCAGTTTGTACCGGGAGGTCCGGTTGAAAGAATGATGGCGATGATGGAAGGCGGGGCTGGCGGGGAGGTAGGCGGTGCAGCACCCAACTTTTATCAGGGTGCCAGCGGCCTGGATCAGGAGCGTATTGATCAGCTGAAAGAACTATACGGTTTTGACCAGCCGCCGGTGACCCGCTTTATTGAGATGATGAAGTCATATATTGTCTTTGACTTTGGTTACTCCTATTATCATCACAAACGGGTTACTGAATTGGTGATTTCAAAACTCCCGGTCTCCATGTCCCTTGGTCTCTGGACTTTTATGATTGTATATTCGGTCTGTATTCCCCTTGGTATTGCCAAGGCGGTGCGGGAAGGTTCTCGTTTTGATATGGTCACCACCACTGTTATTTTGATTGGTTATGCCATCCCCGGCTTTGTCCTTGGCATTATCCTGATTGTTTTTTTTGGTGGTGGTTCGTTCCTGAATATTTTTCCGCTCCGGGGCATAGTTTCGGATAACTGGGCGGATTTTAATATGATTCATAAAGTCTTGGATTATCTCTGGCATATGGTACTTCCCATCACTGCCTCGGCGGTTGGCAGCCTGGCTGTTATGACCATGCTTACCAGGAACTCGTTTCTCGAAGAAATTCGTAAGCAATATGTAATGACTGCCCGTGCCAAGGGATTATCGGAGGGGCAGGTATTATATAAACATGTCTTCAGAAACGCCATTATCCCGATCATTACCGGTTTCCCCGGCTCGTTTATTGCCGCTTTTTTCACCGGCAGCCTGCTTATAGAAACCATTTTCTCTTTAGATGGTATGGGGCTTCTTGCCTATGAATCTGTTTTGAATCGGGACTATCCTGTTGTTCTCGGCACCTTGTATTTTTTTACTATCATCGGGCTTGTTTCCCGGCTTCTTTCGGATCTAAGCTATGTTTTGGTCGATCCGAGGATTTCTTTTGACAAGGTAAGTTGAAAAGATGACACAGGGGAAAAAGGTAAAAAAAATATATAAAGACTGGGATGTTAACAGAGAACGGAAAACTCTGGCATCAAGAAGGTGGCGGATTTTTAAAAAAAATCGGCGGGGATATTATTCTCTAATTATATTTACCCTGATCTTTACGCTCAGTATGTTTGCAGAAGTAATCAGTAACGATAAACCGTTGCTGGTTAAATATGATGGGCATTTTTATTTTCCCATTTTGCACAGTTATCCGGAAACAACCTTTGGCGGTGATTTCGAAACTGAGACCGATTACAGCGACCCCTATATTCTTAATATCCTGCAAGCAGGGGGAAACCGGGTATGGTTCCCTTTAAATCCCCATAGCTTCAACTCCATCAACCTTGAACTTGGCCAGCCGGTTCCATCGCCGCCCACCAGCGTGAATCTGCTCGGTACCGATGACAGGGGCAGGGATGTGTTGGCCCGGTTGATTTATGGGTTCAGGGTGTCGGTGCTGTTTGGTTTGGCTTTGACCATAATTGGAACTTTACTGGGGATTGTAGCCGGGGCAGTGCAGGGGTATTTTGCCGGTCGGGTTGACCTGGTTTTTCAGAGGTTTATTGAAATATGGAGTGCCATGCCGGAACTCTATCTGCTGATTATTTTTGCCTCTATCTTTCAGCCGAGTCTGCTTCTGCTTCTTATCCTCCTTTCCCTTTTTGGCTGGATGGGATTGTCTGACTATGTGCGGGCTGAGTTTTTGAAAGGAAGAAATATGGAGTATGTCAAAGCCGCCAAGGCTCTGGGGGTAGGCAATTTAACCATAATGTGGCGGCATCTTCTTCCCAACGGTATGACCCCGGTGATTACTTTCCTGCCGTTTCGTATGTCCGGGGCTATTTTGGCCCTGACCAGTCTGGATTTCCTTGGCCTTGGCGTACCGCCGACAACTCCAAGTCTCGGGGAACTACTGGCTCAGGGGAAAGGGAACATTGAGGCCTGGTGGCTTTCTATTTCCACCTTTATTGTCCTGGTCGGGATGCTGGTTCTGTTGATTTTTATAGGTGAGGCTCTGCGGGAATCCTTTGATCCGCGCAAGTGATTCAGGTGTCAGGTTACAGGTTACAGGATAGTTTGATGCTTCGCATTTGCTGAATGGGAAACAAAGTATAGACCGTTAAGGAACTGTCTTATTTGTCTATTAATTGCCATTTAAGTGTAAAATTTGCTTAGCAGATAGGAAAAAAGAAATAAACAGTTAAGAGTTTAGTCAACCTTGGGTTGCTCTAACTATACTGCCCCCCGTCTTCTGTCTTCTGTCTTCTGTCTTCTGTCTTCTGATAACCTGATCTCCTGCCGAAGGGCACCGATTTCTTCTGACATTATTGCCTTCAGTTCTTTTAGTTCCTGGTGGAGGTCAGGGGTTGCTTCGGTTTGTTTTTCAGCTATTTGTGCTTGAGACAGGAAAAGTTCTTCTATAATATTTTTATGCCAGCTGGTGAAGCGGGTAACAGCAACGGCGATGACCTTCGGGTCGAAGCTCTCCTGCTCTATACTGTTTTGGAGAAAATCAAGTAGTTCAGTTGTATCACCTGTGAGATGGTCAGTTTTTTCCGGTAATAGAGCCAAGGTTGAGTCAATGAGTTGTAACAGGGCAGTTTTCTCCGTGCTTTGATCTGGAGAATCCAGGAGCTTGTGTACCGTTTCCCTACTTTGTTTAATTATTTCCAGGGAAGGGGTAGCAGACAGACAGACCAGGTTTGCGGCGAGGTTTGTCTCTACAGAGGTTTCCGCCTCTCTAATATCTTCTTTTTTATCATCTTCCCCAAAGAAGGCATTCAGTTTATCGTTTATTTCCGGGTTTGGTTCTTTGTTTATTGTTGATACTACTGTTTCCTCATCAAAGCCGCTCTGCTCTCCTGTATCAGATAAAGCCGGGACAACTGTTGTTGACTCCAGATCAGCAAAGAATTTATCTTCTCCGGTTTGTTGTTCTGTTTCCTGTTGCTCCTCTTCGATGTCGTTATCATCCTTTCCAAAAAAAGCATCTAATTTATCATTTATTTCCGGGTTTGGTTCTTCATTTTTTGATGATACTCTTTCTTCATCAAAGCCGCTCTGTTCTCCCGTATCAGATAAAGCCGGGGCAACTGCTGTTGACTCCAAATTCGAAAATAGTTCTGCTTCGGTTTGTTGTTCCTCTTTTTTGGTGTCGTTATCATCCGCTCCAAAGAAAGAATCTAACTTGTCATCTATTTCCAGTAATGGTTCCCCGCTTATTGCGGATCCGGATTTTTCTTCATTAAAACCGCCATCTTCTTCGCTGTCAGCAAGTGCTGAAAGAACTGTTTCCGGGGTTGTATCTGTAAGTATTTCACCCTCTTCGGCTTGTCTGCCTAATTTTTGTCCGCCTTCTTCACTGCCGTTATCATCTACTTCAAAGAAAGCATCCAGCTGCTCGTCTATTTCCAGGGGAGATTCATTGTTTATTGTTGTTGCCGGCTCATCATCGGCAGGCATAATATCAAAGTCATCTTCCTGTTTATTCTTATCATGTCTGTCGGGAAGCTCCTTCTCCTCGTCGCTTGTGAAGAACAGCTCAAGCTCTTCTTCAACGCCATAAACTTCATCTTCTTTGTTTGAGTCAGAAATATTTGTCAGACCGGTAGCTGTGGTGTGCAGCTTTTCATCAATAAGTTTATCTGTGATATCATCATAAACAGGTTGAATGGCTGCCGGATCGAGGATTTCATCAGAAAAATCAGGGTCACTCTCTTTCTCTGTCGGTAACGGAAAGGTCAATTTGTCGCTGCTTATGTGCTCACTGTTCGGTTGTTCCTGCTGTTCCTGGGGTGCCAGTAACATTTTCAGCTTGTTTAGTCTGTCTACCCTGTCAATCAGGATATTTTTCCTTTCTTCCTCGTCAATATTTTCCTGGTTAAGCAGCTCGAGACCGTCGAAAAAAGTATGGATGAGGTTGGTTGCATCCGGGTGGGCATTAGCCCGTTCATCATCTATATATCTTCCCAAAACCTGCAATCCCTGGATAATAATCAGGGCAGACTCGTCGCCCTTGAACTGCGGCTCAATACCAGCAAGTCTGGTGTTGAACTGTTTGAGAGTAGAATCATTTATTTCCCATTCCAGCTCAAGAACAGCTTTTTTAAGGAATGTAATTGGCTGGGTTTCTGCCAGGTCAAGATTGTCTCCCATCTCCTCCTGTGCATCAACTTCCCTGCCGGGCAGGTCTGTGGCCTGTCTGGCCTGCTGGTCAATCTGATATTGGAGGATTTTAAATTTACGAATATCGGCTTTAAGAAGTGCTGATATTGAATCTCCTGATATATCGTTAGAAGATATTATTTTTTCAAAGTCGTAAAAAAAGGTCAGGAGAAGCTTGATGGCATTGGGGTGGGCGTATGCCCCTTCTTTTTTCAGGTAGCTGCCGACTTTTGCCAAACCCTGCAAATAAACCTGGGCAACTTTGTCTTCCTGCCAGATGTTTTGGAGATGGTCTATTTCGTCACTTAGTTCCTGGAGGATGTTGTCGTTTATTTCCCAGTCAAGAGAAAGGATTATTGCTTTTAATGAGGTCAGAGGAGAATCCTGTTCTTCTGTAAACTCGAACAGATCCACATCATCTGTGTCAAAGGATTCACCTGCAAATAATGTAAGATCTTCTATCTCATCCATCTGGATGCTGGGGTGGTCTGTTTTCATGTTCTGCTCGCTGCTGATTTAATTTACCTTTTCAGGGGGCAAGTTATAGTCTCAAGTTACTTAACATACATCCCTTAGTGAATATGCAGGACTATTTTTTAAAGAAGTTTTTTCTGTATAGATACCACTGTTGAAGAAATAATTTTCTTTAATGTGTCAGGAACATTGTAGCCGGTTAGAGCACTTGCCTCAAAGGCAGGTACTCTGAGCTTGCTGTTGAGGTCTTTTTCCAGAACGCTCGTTGGCAGAATAGGAATACCCTGGCTTCGCAGGTCGACCTTGTTATATTGAACGACCAAGGGGATTTTAAAGATGGACTCTTTGTAATCCTGGAGATTCTCATGGAGCTGGTTTAGAGAGCGAATATTCTTTTCACGCATCTGTGCCTGGGCGTCGGCAACAAAAACTATACCGTCAACTCCTTTTAGTACCAGTTTACGGGTGGCATTATATTTGACCTGCCCGGGAACGGTATAGAGCTGGATTTTCATCTCGTAACCCTTTATTTTTCCCATGTCAAAGGGGAGGAAATCAAAAAAAAGGGTGCGATCTCCATGGGTTTTGAGGCTGATCATTTCTGACTGGATCTGTTTTCTGAATTTTCTGTTAATATATTCCAGGTTGGTCGTTTTACCGCCACGACCTGGCCCATAATAAACGATCTTCACCTGAACAATTTTTTCTCTCAAGTTTATAAAGCTCAAGTTATTTTGCCTCTGTTCATGTTTGTTTCTGCGAATTATCTGCAACTATCTCTTTGAACAGCTACCTTGTTTTACCAATAATTTTGCAGGGAGCTATTTAACCGAATTAGTTGCGTGCCCAGAGTTTCTTAATCTTGTCAATGGATTTTACAACATTTAGGCGGAGGAAGCCAAGGGATATGTCCTTGCCAAACATGGAAATAAGAAGAAGTTCCTCGTCAATCTTTGAGAAGTGGATATTGGAGTCGTTTCCCTTGTGGAAGAGCAGGGAGAACTCCTGTTCACCGACGAGCTTGGCCATGGCATCCACTGTCGCAAAATTTCCGGCGGCAAGGGCTGCAAATGAGTAAACATCATATTTGGATGTACCGTTGTCCTTAGCCGTAATGATGTTCCCGGCCATATCGATGATGATAACGCAATCCACCCCAATTCCAATCAATTGCTCGGTCAGGATTTCATCAATTTGTTCAAGTTGCTCATGGCTGACTACTCCGTAATTCATTGCAGTTCCTCGTTAGAGTTTCTATGGGTCAAGGGTAAAGTTATTTTTAATTATTTTCTCTTTTGAGATTTATTCCTGTTATAGAAAAAGTATACGATAGAAAAAATATAAAATGAAGGGATTTTATTTTTTTTTAAAAAAAGGTTTTTATAGCTTGATGGGGGGGAGTTCTTTGGGGTTTCGGGCGTGAGGTGTGATTGTTGTTCTATTACCAACAGGGTGATCGTCAAACATTTAAGGGGTCGTAATTTTTTGCTGATTTTGCACCAAACCGAATATTTATGCTTTGTTATTTTCTTTCTAAGTATTATCGGTTTGCTACTGTTTATGTTTAAAGTGCTCGTTTACCGAGTAAACAAAAGATAGCACTTCAGCTATTGCCTTGTACATTTCCTCAGGAATTTCTTCCCCCACAGGAACTTTAGAAAGCAATTCAACAAGATCCGAATCATGCTGGATATGAATTCCAGCCTCCGCTGCCTTTTGAAGGATATTTTCTGCAATCAGCCCGGATCCTTTTGCCAGCACCTGGGGGGCGTTGTTCTTTTGCTGGTCATATTGGAGGGCAATAGCTTTTTTATGTCTCTGTGAAGGCGGCATGTTCTCAGGCCCTGGTGTTGATTATTCCAGAAGATTTGTCGGTTAACATCTTAATTATTGTTCGGGTTGGATTCTCAGTTCCGGTCAGAAATTGCACTGACCCAAGCTGTACGGTTGTAAAAAAATCATTAAGTTCCTCTTTACTTTTGGCAAGAAATTTTGTCCGCTGCCTGTCTTCGGCGAAAAAGCGGATGTTGATACCATTTTCCTGTTGTTCTAACTCCACTTTAAGATTTCCCAGTCCCTCAAGGTTCAAGTGAAGAGAGTATTTTTTTGTTTTTTCATCTGTTTCGGATGTTTTTTTATCTTCATCAGGTTCAATAAGAAGGTATCCTTCGCGGATAAAGGGCAAGGTTAGAGGCTGAAAAAAAACAGACTCAATTGCAAAGCGTATCTGCAACATCTGGAGCAGTTCAATGGTGGGCAGTAACTGTTGTGCCTGTTGAACACTTTTGGGGTCATTGCTTAGATGAATAATATCAAGTAAGGCACTCTTTATGATATGGATGCTATCTTTTTTTTTGCCGGTGGCAAGCAGTTGTTCGATATTTAACCCGAATCGGTTGAAAGACTGTTTAATTCCCTGACCATCCGGGATTGGTTTATTATGGCTGCTATTTGATTGAGCGAGACTCCCCGTCTGCTGTTGACCGATGGACTGTTCCGATTTTGTCATAAAAGAAGAAAAGAAAGAAAGGGCCTGAATCGTGGCCTTGGACAGCCCTTCCGACGGAACCTGTGAGGCAAGAGAGGCAAGAGCAGGGCCGGGGCTTTTGCCGGTGGCAAGCAGGTGGAGAGACCTGCTGATGTTTTTAAGCAGGGAGTCGTTGATTATTTTCAGGCTAATCTCTGGTGTTGTTGCCGTGACTTGCAGGTTAAGTCTTTCACCTGTCGGCAGGGAGGCTTTGCAATCGGCTTTGAATTGTTTGCCGTTTATATCAAGGATAAGCTGATTGTTCTCTTTGCCGATGATGCGTCCCTGGAGGAGCTGCCCCTTGGAAAAAAAGCTCTGCTCTTTATCAGGGTTACCTTGATAAGGATGATACTTTCCAATGTTTAAAGCTGGTAGCAGGGACGAAGCCGGCTTCATTATGGGCCTTGGTTGGTTGCTTTTTTATTGATTATCAGACACGGACTTTTTCGCGAAGTTGTCGTCTCTGTTCCTGGAGGCAGCAGGAGATTATTATGTCTTTTGCTTTATGCTCAATGTCTTCAAAGGAGAAGGCGACCTGATAGCGTTTTTGTCGCATGCGATATGTACGAATAACTTGAGCCTTACAGCGAATAGAGGTTTTCTGGCCGGGGATATCAATTTCCAGTTGAATATGATTGTTACTTCCCGGTTTCCCCTGGAAAATGGCCAGTACCCCGCCACCACTGAGGTCAATGGTGTCTCCTGTGAGAATCCAGGGGGAAATTTTTATCTCTTTTGGACCGGGTTTATAACTGGCACGAATGGAAGTCTTTATCATGACCCGGAAATATTCCCGCAGTTTCTCTGGTTTTATGGAACTAAAAGCTGTACATGTAAGGGCGTTGTTGTCAGCTCCATCTATATGAATTTCCAGGTTGACAATCTTTTCTTCGTGTTTGGCAGACAGGATGCACTTGCTTTTGTATTCTAGGGACTCCGTTTTTAGAATACCAGGCGGATACAGGATCTCAAATGACGGGGGAAGAGATGTTTTTTTCAGTATACCGTCTATTCGTTGCGTGTCGCCATTTGTCATGGGAACATCTATGGTGACTCTAATATTATCGTCTATCTGTTCTATTATTTTTTTGATTTCCGACATTTTTATTTTTTATTTTTTATTTTTAGACTTAATAAGTTGAAACTGTTTCCTGTATTTAGCATAGGAAGCAAAAAAATAGTGTAAAATGCACTGCCATTTGATTCTTTTTATACCAGATAGTCGATAAAATGCAATACTACTGGTATCATTAACCGGTTATTTGTAATTTGCAGGCTATTGTTTCAATCTTGACAAAAAAAGAGTTGTTCGTATATATGTCAGGCTCGGTGAGTTATATTTAGAAATAATATAACATTGAGTGAGCTATTGCTTGTATAGTGTTTTTTTTGAAGGGTGCTGTAAGTCGTTAATGGAGAATTATCATGAATGAGCAGGTATTGAAAAAATATCGTCCTTACCCGAGAGTAGATCTTCCAGACAGAACCTGGCCGGACAATATTATCGACAAGGCACCTTTCTGGTGCAGTGTTGACCTTCGGGATGGGAACCAGGCTTTGGTCAAGCCAATGAACCTTGATGAGAAACTGGAAATGTTTCAGCTTCTTATAGATGTGGGTTTTAAGGAGATTGAAATAGGTTTCCCTTCAGCTTCCCGTGTGGAGTTTGATTTTTCCCGTCTCCTGGTTGAGAGGAATCTTATTCCTGACGGGGTGGTTATCCAGGCTCTTACCCAGGCGCGTGACCATTTGATAAAAAGAACCTTTGAGTCTTTTGCAGGTGCAAAAGAGGCTGTTGTCCACCTGTACAACTCTACTTCTACCCTTCAACGCCAGGTTGTTTTTAAAAAGGGCCGTAAGGATATTATTGAACTTGGAGTACAGGGAGCCCGGCTTATCGGCAGGGAATCTAATCGAACTGAAACCGGTATTCGCTACGAATACTCTCCGGAGAGTTTTACCGGTACCGAGATGGATTTCGCCCTGGAGATATGCGAGGCGGTAATGGATGTCTGGGAACCTACCCCGGAAAACCCGGTTATTATTAATCTGCCCGCCACGGTTGAGATGGCTACCCCTAATATTTATGCCGACCAGGTAGAGTGGTTCTGCCGAAACCTGAAAAGTCGTGACTGTGCTTTGATCAGCGTCCATGCCCATAACGACCGTGGCACCGCAATTGCCGCCACCGAACTGGCCCTGATGGCTGGAGCAGACCGGGTTGAAGGAACATTGTTTGGCAATGGGGAACGCACCGGAAATGTTGATATCCTCACAGTTGCTTTGAACATGTTTAGCCAGGGGGTGGATCCGGGGCTGGATTTTTCCAATATAAACCGGGTGGTTAATGTTTATGAGAGATGTACGAAGATGAGTGTTCATCCCCGTCATCCTTATGCCGGTGAGCTGGTATATACTGCTTTTTCAGGTTCCCATCAGGATGCGATAAGCAAGGGGATGGAGACAGTGGACAGGAATGGACTCTGGGCGGTGCCATATCTTCCCATTGACCCACGGGATGTGGGACGGAGCTATGAATCTATTATTCGGATTAATTCCCAGTCCGGCAAAGGCGGTGCTGCTTATATAATGGATAAAGAGTTCGGTTTCAGGCTGCCCAAGGAGATGCAGGCCGGTTTTGGCAGGGTCGTCCAGGAAGCATCTGATCTGGCTGGAGGTGAGTTGGCTGCTGATGATATCCTTAAAACTTTTGAGCGGGAATATCTTCTTAATGACGGCTGTTACAAAATGCAAAGTTTTCAAGTCTTGAAACGGCATGTGGATAATGATAAAAAGTTGTCAACTGCTGTGGTTGAGGCTGTTTTGATTTTTGACGGGAAAGAAGTGGTGGTTAAAGGTGATGGGAATGGTCCCATGGATGCATTTTGTAATGGATTTAAAAAAGATATTGGTCTTGATTTCTGTCTCCATGCTTACCATGAACATGCCTTGACCCGTGGATCAGGCTCAAGAGCTGTAGCCTATGTTGAGATTCTTAATGATCGCCAGGAGAGCTGGTGGGGGGCAGGGGTGGATACGGATATTATTATCTGTTCCATTAAGGCCCTGCTCAGTGCTTTAAACAGAAACAGTCTTTTTCGCAGGGAACAGACCAATGAAAATTGATTATCTCCAGTCCGTCGTTTTTTTTCCGTGGGGTATAGATAAATAATGATATTACCAGAGGGTTTACAGAGTATATTAAAAACTGTCAGTGCTATTGCAGACTGGTTTTTGATTATTGCCGGAGCACTTATGATGGTGCTGGGCTGGTTCAGAATAGATGTGGCCCTAGCAAAGTACCTACTCGTAGCTTGCGGTGCTTTTCTGTTGCTTGCTGGTTGCTGGTTCAGGTTTAGGAGTATCAGAAGACAGAAGACAGAAGACAGAGGACAGAAGACAGAATAGTTAGTGCTTCGCAGTATCAGAAGACAGGAGGGGGGTGTTTCAGTCCTTCACCCTTCATCCTTACCAACTGCGATCATCAATTATATTGCCCTGGTTGGCAACAACTACCTGGCGGACAGGTACGGTTGTCCCGGAATCGGTATAAGCCTTTCTGACAATCTGGAGCATAGCGGAACAGCACGGGACTTCCATAATCAGGATGGTCACCGAGTTCAGTTTTCTGGTGGCAAACAACTCAGTAAACCTGTCAACATAAAGCTGTTGGTCGTCAAACTTGGGGCAACCCATCATCACCACCCGTCCTCTGATGAAATCTTCCTGCATACTGCCGGCGTAGGCGAGAGCTGTACAATCAGCTGCAATGAGGAGATCACAGTTTTCCAGGAATGGGGCTGATGGTGGAATTAACCTGATCTGTACCGGCCAGTGAGACAGGGCAGAGCTTTTCTGTTTCTGAAAGGCGGGGATATTAGCACTCTGGCAAGGCGTACCGGGCTGCATGGTGGTAAGTTTTGCAGAAGGACATCCACCACCTGACATTTGCACAGGTATTGTCTGCTGATTTTTTTGTTTCTGTATCTGTGCCTGTTTTTGTTTTTCCTGGTTGGCAAGAAACTTTTCAACCGCTTCTTCATCAAATTCTTCAGCTTCCCGCTCAACTATTTTCAAGGCTCCTGTAGGGCATGAACCAAGACAGGCACCAAGTCCGTCGCAGAGGTTATCTCCTACCAGTTTGGCTTTGCCGTCAATAATCTGCAGACTTCCTTCGGCACAGTCGGGTACGCATTCACCGCATCCGGTGCAAAGCTCTTCGTCTATTTCAATTATTTTGCGGATTATTTTTTTGCTCTTCATTTCTTTTATTAATCTCGTCATGGTTGTATAAGGCTCCTATCCTGATTACCTGCTATTTGGTAAACTCTCCTAATATATTTTCTCCCTGCCTAGCTCCGGCTTTGGTAAGAAAAGAGGAAAGAAGTTTGTTCAACTGGTCTTTGTCATGTGTTTTTTCTTTGTAAAGTTTGCTTTTGTTAACAATCATATCAGCGTCAAAGATAACCTTGAAATTTATTGTATCATCTTCCCGCGGGGTGTGGTGGTGACTGATAATATCACAGACTTCCTCAATAAGTGGTGCTTCAGCTTTAAGCTCGGTTAGAATTTCCCTGGCCACCGGCGGGCCTTCAAGGTGTTGATATTCTGCCGCTGACGAATTGTACTTTTCCTCAGCGTTTTTTATGCCTATATCATGGAGGTATGCTGCTGCCATGATGATCATAGGATCACTGCCCTGCTCTTCTTTCCCTATGATTTCAGTATGTTTTGCCACATCTATGGCATGCTCTATTCGTTTGCTGTCGTTGGCAAAGTATTTGCGCATGGCAAGGGCAACCCGGTCTTTAAACAGGTTTCCCTGTTTGGCAACCAGTTCCGGAGGCATTGAACCAAGGCATTGTTCGGCATGTGGGCAATAGGCGGCACAGCCAAAATCAATGTTCGGGTTGAGCATTTTATGTCCGCATTTCCGGCATTTCTGCTGGGAGTCGTCCTTGAAAAATTCTATTGCATTACCGCAGTGTTTGCAGTTTGCTTCAAATACATCTTCGCCGCTCCAGTAACGGCTGTCCTGACCAGGACATTTCATGGGAAATCCTCCTATATACTAATCCTGAATCTCAATGCCTTTTTTTAAATCATCAATGGTTATCTGTTCCATAAAACGGGCGGTACGGGTTTTATGTTTTGCGTTTTTTATATAAAAAAGCAATGTTTTTTTAATGATATTGAAAGCTTCCTGGTCGTTTAGCCCCTCTCCGATAATATTACCAATCCGCGGTCGTCCGCCGGCATTACCGCCAATGGTTAATTTCCAACCGTTTTTTTCGCCGCTCAAACCTATATCCCGCACCCAGGACTCGCAACAACAAAAATGACAGCCGGAAATTCCGACCTTTACCTTGGCCGGCAGAGGCTGGTTAAATTTCAGTTCTGCAAGCAGCCTGGTGATTTTTTCCGTTTCCATTTTACCATATTTGCACCATCTTTTGCCGGGACACGCCTGGATATTGTGGATGTTTCCTGTTTTTTGTGGAGATTCTTCCTGAACCCCTAATTCCTGTCTTAAAATTTGCAGATTTTTTTCTTCCATACCATGGAAATAAAGGCGGTTACCGCCGCTTATTTTGACCATGGGAATATCATGTTTTCTAACAATCTCAATAACCAACTCCAGATCTTCCAGACTCATGTTTCCTGTATCCATGCCCGGCATGGGGCATGATGTTTTAGGGTATTTGGAGTTGTTTATGTTCATCCGGGTTTCTGTTATTTGTTTTTTGAAGTTAAAGTACAGGTCGGGTTATAGAGCGGGAGATCAAGTCTGACCCGACCTGTACAGGTTACACTATGCGACAGCCGGTTCACCCAAGATAGCTTTAAGGTCTTCCTCCGGGGTATCTGAAATCGGTTTGATATCAAATGTATCAACAAGAAACTGTAACACCGCCGGGGTGAAAAAAGCCGGCAGTGTGGGTCCGAGGCGAATATCCTTGATACCAAGATAGAGCAGACTCAAAAGAATTATTACCGCCTTCTGCTCGTACCACGAAATGATCATGGACAGAGGCAACTCGTTGACATCACACTCAAAGGCACCGGCAAGAGCCACCGCAATCTGGACGGCAGAGTAGGCATCGTTACATTGGCCTACATCAAGAAGCCGTGGAATTCCTCCGATATTACCAAGGTCTTTATCAAAGAAGCGGAACTTTCCGCATGCCAGGGTAAGGACAATACAGTCATCTGGAACCTGCTCAACAAATTTAGTGAAATAATTCCGGCCGGGCTTGGCACCATCGCAACCGCCAACCAGGAAGAAATGCCTGATGTCCTTGCTTTTCACCGCTTCAATCACCTTGTCGGCAACCCCGAGGACAGCGTTACGGGCAAAACCAACCATAACCGAACCGTTATCAGCATCATCCTGCCAGCCATCCATGCTTAGAGCTTTGTCAATAACCTTACTGAAATCACTTTTGTCCTCAATATGGGTAACTCCCGGCCAACCCACAAGACCAGTGGTGAATATCTTGTCTTTATAGCTGTCTTTTGGCTTCTGGATACAGTTGGTGGTAAACAGTACCGGCCCTGGAAAATTTGGGAACTCTTTGTGTTGATTTTGCCAGGCTGTGCCAAAATGACCGAACAGGTGATCATATTTTTTAAGTTCCGGATATCCGTGGCATGGCAGCATTTCGCCATGGGTATAGACATCAACCCCTTTGCCTTCGGTCTGCTTGAGCAACAGTTCTAGGTCATGGAGGTCATGACCGGTTACCAGAATACATTTATTTTTTCGATGACCAAGCGGAACAGTGGTCGGCTCGGGATGACCGTAGGCTCCGGTGTTGGCGGCGTCAAGAATTTCCATGGCTCGAAGTCCGATTTCACCCGCTTTCATGGCAACCGGGACACAGTCATCAATGGTAAGCCCTTCCGCTAATAAGGCAGACATCGCATCGTAAACGAAACCGGCAATGGCAGGATCCTTATGGCCGAGAATGGCAGCGTGATCCGTGTAGGAGGCAATTCCTTTTAGACCGTATAGCAGGGTCTGCTTGAGAGAACGGACATTTTCATCGACATCGAGACTGGGAATGAAATTTATTTCTGCTCCCTGGGCAGCAAGCCCATCAAGCGTATCAGCCGGTGTAAATCTGGCAGCCGGGTGGTCAAAAATTGTTTTTTCTTTTTCCCCGCCAAGCATATCTTTAACTTTTGATACTGTCTGGGAAATTATATCGGTTTTATCGCTCATGCCCAGCTTTTCTTTTAACCCTTCCCGCAGTTCAACCGTTTTTTTGATTATTGGCACAAATCGTTCCGGATCAAAATCAACATTGGTTAGGGTGGAGAACATGGCTTCCATGGTGAAGCGATCCATGGCATCATCAACGATATCGTTTTTTCGGGCTTCACTGGCATAGAGAGACATACCGCATAACGCATAGATGAGGACATCTTCTATGTTGGCTACCTGTTCGTTCTTTCCGCAAACACCTACCGTGGTACAGGCAATTCCTTTTTTTGTCTGTTCGCATTGGTTACAATACATTTTGTTTCTCCCTGTTTTAGATTTTGTAATCGTTTTTATTGGTGTTTCCGATTACTATGACTCAACTATAATCATCTGTTCTCTTTTTTCCTTGATACAGATCAATTTTTATTTTTTTTTTAGATATTTTTAAGACTATTGAAATGAAAAGCATAAAAGATGTCATTGCAGGTTCTCTTCTCTTTGCCGGTTTATCAGAAGAGCATCTTGCCAAGGTTGTGGATATTACGGTGGTTAGAAACATCGGCAAGGGGGAGTCTGTTTTTTTTGAAGGTGAGCCTGCGGTTGGTTTTTATATGATGTTTGAGGGGAAAATAAAAATATTCAAGACCTCTTTCGAGGGCAGGGAACAGATTCTTCATCTTTACGGTCCCGGTGAACCGTTTGGTGAAGTGCCGGTCTTTCATGGTCGCCCGTACCCTGCCAATGCGATGAGCCTTGGCAAAGGGAAGGTGCTTTTTTTCCCCCGTAAAGAGTTTATTGCTCTCGTTCATGACAACCCGTCAATCGCCCTTAATATGCTTGCCATGCTCTCCATGCGATTAAGACAATTTGCCACCCAGATTGAACACCTTTCCTTAAAAGAAGTGCCGGGTCGCTTAGCGTCACACCTGACTTACTTATATGAAGAGCAGGGGAGTAACGAAAAGGTAACTCTTGATATTCCCAAGGGGCAGTTGGCAAGTCTTCTTGGCACCACTCCGGAGACTTTATCCCGTATTTTCGCTAAAATGAGTGCGGATGGAATTATAAAGGTAAGCGGCAGGGCGATAAAGATTGTTGATATGGATAAGTTGCTGGATTGTTAATTTATCCAGCCAGTGTTTTTTTGTTATCTGTGGTAATAATACAGGGAAAATGTAAGAATAAATTTCCAATTTTGTTAAAGTTGTTGGATAATAAATAACAGTTAAAATAAAATATTTTTTGAATAAAGGAGTATTTAAATGAGTAAAGTAATTGCCCTAGCAGGTAAAGGCGGAACCGGAAAAACCACAATTAGTGCTCTGTTGCTTAAGTACCTGACTGAAAAGAAAATGACCCCTGTCCTTGCTGTTGATGCTGATGCCAATGCAAACCTCAACGAACTCTTAGAGCTTGATGTCCATGCAACCCTTGGCCAGATTCGCAAAGATATGAAAGGCGATATACCTCACGGGATGAGCAGAGATCAGTTTATGGAAATGAAAGTTCACCAGGCGATGATTGAAGAAAAAAGTTTTGATCTGATTGTCATGGGGCAGCCTGACGGGCCGGGCTGCTATTGTGCTGCCAATCAATATCTTGCCATGACCATGGATAAACTCGCTGGAAACTACAAATGGATACTGGTTGACAACGAAGCCGGCATGGAACACTTGAGCCGTATGAATCTGCGAACAATCGACCATATGTTCATTATCTCCGACCCGTCTGCCCGGGGAATTATGACTGCCAGCAGAATTGCCGATATTACCGGCCCGCTCCAGCTTGATGTCAAGAAAAGACACTTTATCGTTAATCGTGCTCCCAACCCGGTGCCGGCAGCCCTTCAGGAGAAAATTGATGAGGTAGTTGCCAACACGGATGACATGGTGTTGGCAGGGATTATATCGTCAAGTGATGAGCTGATAGAGCGGGAACTAAGCGGGAAATCCTATCTTGATGTTCCGAATGAGAGTGAAGTTATCAGGCAGGCTTTTGCAATTTTTGATAATATTTTTGTTTGATAAATGGAACCCATGTCGGAACAACCAGCACCTATGGTCGAGTTGATAAAGGTCGGTAAGTCATACCCGCCAAATGTTCAGGCCCTCGATGGGGTTTGTTTAAGCGTAAAAAAAGGCGAACTGGTTTTTTTAACCGGCAGAAGCGGGGCAGGTAAAACTACTCTTCTCCGCCTGCTTTGCGGGATTGAAAAACCATGCAACGGACTTGTTGAGATCGACAACATGGATTTAAACAGGTTGTCTAACCGGCAGATTCAGCAGTTGCGGCGGAGAACAGGTATGGCGTATCAGGACTTCAAACTTCTTCCTGAGCAAAGCGTGGCAGGGAACATTGCCATGGCTATGGAGGTCTGTTATCGCAAAAAATCATTTATCCGCAGGCAAACCAGAATTCTCCTTGAGCAGCTTGGTATTAAAGATAAAATTAACGAAAAAGCCGGGAACCTGTCCCGCGGTGAGCAGCAAAGGGTATCCATTGCCAGGACCCTTGCCAATAATCCTGATCTTGTTCTCGCCGATGAGCCAACTGGCAATCTGGACGCGGAAGCCTCTGAAAAAGTTATGGGGCTTTTTTATTATTATCAACAGAGAGGTGTAACCATCCTTGTCGCCACCCATGACCCTGCCATCATGAGTGGTGACCATGAACATAGAATTGTTGAATTGCGGGATGGAAAAATAATTAATGACTCTGGTGTGCCTAAGAGATTTTCAGGAGAAATGTAATGAATTTTCTCTTAGCTGTCCTCACCCAGACTTTCCGGAACATGAACCGTACCTGGCGTTCACAACTTCTGACCCTGATAACAATATCCCTATCGGTGTTGATTTTTTCTTTTTTTTACCTGGTATATATGAATATGATCAATGCAGGTAAACAACTTGGCGATGATCTTCGTCTGGTTGTCTATCTTGAAGAAGAACCAAGTTTGCCCATGCAGGCAGAGTATAGGGATAAAATACTCAAATTTGATACTGTTGAAAAAGTCATTTTCATTTCCCGGGCAGATGCTTTTCAAAGATTTAAGAACCAGCTTGGCCGGGACCGGGATCTCCTTGCCGGTATGTCTGACGATTTTCTGCCCCCATCCATTGAGATTTATCCTCTCCAAACTCTTAGCACCCTTACCAGAATAAAACGGTTTTCAGAATACCTGCAGACCATGCCTGGAGTGTTGAGAGTGCAGTATGGTCAGGAATGGATTGACCGCTTCTACACTTTTGTCAAAATGCTGCAGGTTGTTGTTATCCTTTCCGGGGTATTACTTATCATGACCACCACCTTTATGGTTGCCCATTCCATCCGTTTGACCCTGATTTCAAGGGCGGATGAGTTACAGCTTCTTCGTCTTCTTGGGGCTTCCGGGGCATATATTCGTATGCCCTATTTTTTTGAAGGCGGGATGCAGGGGGCATTGGGTGCAGCTTTTGGTATCGGGGCTCTGTTTATCCTTTTCAACTGGATAAAACTGCAATTTACCGGAGCGGCTCTGTTTGGTGGATTTGTTTTCACCTTTTTCCCCCCATCTCTTGTTTTGGCTATTATTGGTTTGTCCACCATGCTCTGCGGTCTTGGCAGTTTAATCTCAATCAGAAAGATAACTCTCAGATGAGAACTCCGTCGATCTTTTTTCATATCAGCGGATTAACCATACTCATTATTTTAACCGGTTCGTTATATCTTTCGGGTTCGACCGCCTGCGCTGAAGAGACGGAAAAATTCCAGGAATATGAAGTAAGTATTGATAAAGTTCGCCAGGGAATCAAGATACATCTTGGCAAACTCCAGGTAGCCAGTGCAAGGGAAGTCCGTCTGCTTGATAAATTAGAGAAAATAGACAAGAAACTGTCTAATCAAAAGCTGAAACTGTCAAACCTTCAACAGCGGTTGCAAGTCCAGAAAGTGGTACTTACAGGCAAGGAAGAAGAGCTGCTTTTTGCCATGGAAAGGAAAAATACAGTAAGCGCACAGTTGGAAAGCAGACTCAGGGCATATTATCTCATGGGTGAAGTTGGTTTTTTAAATGTTATTTTTTCAAATAAAAACCTGCCGGATTTAATCATTTTTAATGACTCTTATAAAAAACTGTTGGAACACGACCAGTCAATTATTAAAAAATACAGAGAAGCCATACGCCAGTTTGATGGGGTCGCATTAGCGAGAGAAACAGAAAAAGCTATCCTTGAAACTTTTATTGGTCAGAACAGGGAAGAACAGATCCGCTTGGGTATAATCAGAAAAGACCAACAAAAGCTGCTGACCCGTATACGAAGTCAAAAAGGATTATATGAGCAGGCCGTCCGGGAAATGCAACGGTCAGAAGCAGATCTTACCAGTTCCCTGGTCAGCTTTAAAAAGAAGCATAAAAACAAAGAGCGGGGATTTTTGATAAATAAAGGCCGTTTGCCCGGACCGGTAAAAGGTAGATTAATCATAGGTTTTGACGAGCAAGTTGAGGGAAGAACCAGTAAAGGTATTACCATTGCTGCAAAAGAGGGTGCAGAAGTTTTCAGTATTTTTGCCGGCAGGGTAATATTTACCGGTTATAAAACCGGGTTTGGCAACATGATTATCATTGACCATGGATTGCAGCACTATACCATAACCGCCAGATTGGATACTATTATGGTGAAGGAAGGACAGCAGGTATCATCTGAGCAGAAGATAGGAACCACCGGTGGTATTGCTACCCTGTTTTCCCAAGGTCTCTATTTTGAAATAAGACGAGAAAGTAAAAATCTTGACCCTTTGAACTGGCTGCGAGCTGGTATTTATGAAATAAATTAAACTGTTCTGAGTTTACCATGAAATTTCTCAATGTTACTTTTTTTGTTATCCTTTTTCTGATACCTCCTGCTTTTCTCCAGGCCAAGCAGGACGAAGAAGCTGGTCAGCACCAGGAAATTTATAGGGAACTTGAAATTTTTGCTAATGTTCTCAGCCTGATTCAACAACATTATGTGGATGAAATTGATCCCCGTGAAGTAATAAACGGAGCAATTAATGGCATGCTTACTTCGCTTGATCCCCACTCTTCCTATCTGGAACCGGAAGATTTCAAAGAATTACAGGAGGAAACAAGGGGAACCTTCAGCGGAATAGGTGTTGAGGTGACAATCAGGGGTGGCATCCTCACTGCTGTTTCACCCATTGAAGGCACACCCGCTGCCCGCCAGGGCATCAGAGCCGGTGACCAGATCATTCGCATCGATGGCGAGCCAACCAAGGGGATGACTCTGATGGAAATGGTCAGAAAATTAAGAGGCGAGAAAGGTTCAGAGGTCACCCTTATCATTCACCGCCCGGGCGAACAGGAACTAAAAACTTTTACTTTGATTCGCGATGTTATTCCCCTCAACTCTGTCAAATCCATGTTTCTTGAGGATGGAATACTCTACCTCAGAATCACAAACTTTCAGGAAACTACCACTGGGGATGTTCGCAAAGAGTTGAATAAAGCTTTGAAAAAAGGTCCTATTGAAGGGCTTGCTCTTGATTTACGCAATAATCCGGGGGGGCTGTTGGAGGAGGCAATCAGAATCTCTGATATTTTTCTTGATCATGGGGTTATTGTTTCTACCCGTGGACGCCACCCTGAGCAGGATATGGTCTTTGAAGCTCACATAGGGATTAAAGAATCTACTTTTCCTATGGTTGTGCTGGTGAACAGCGGCTCTGCAAGTGCTTCGGAAATTGTTGCCGGAGCCCTTCAAGACCATGATCGGGCAATTATTATCGGCACGGAAACCTTTGGCAAAGGTTCTGTGCAAACTGTTATTCCCATGCCCGGCGGAGCGGGAATCCGTTTGACCACGGCAAGGTACTACACCCCAAGTGGCGATTCCATTCAGGAAACAGGTATCAAACCTGATGTGATTGTTCCCTTTGAGCAACCAGTTGCTCAGAATGTCGAAAAGAAAAACATGTGGGAGATCAGAGAAAAAAATTTACCTCACCACTTAAGCAACGGCAAAAAAGAAAAAGATAAGCCAGGCAGGCAAAACGATGATAAAGAAATGGAACAAAAAGTACAGGAACGCTTAGAGAGAGACAACCAGTTACGCACTGCTCTGATTATTCTTAAGAGTATTAATATAGCGTCCAGGTTGCAGGAGGCAGGTGACAGGGGTACTCCGTAGGTCGGATTAGCGGATATAACCCACAACACAAGAAAACACGATAA
>CAZEMY010000001.1:0-30735 GCA_964513405.1 uncultured Desulfobulbaceae bacterium | reverse complement strand
TTGTGCAAGCCGGTGACCTACAAGTTGCTATTCTTGGACTTACCGATAACCTCCCAATATATTTACAAAAAAAATATCCTGACATGCAAATACTGCCCTGGGATGATATCCTCCCGGAAGTTTTGAGCAAACTTGAAGAACAGGTTGACATCATTATCCTTCTATCCAGTCTCAGCAGAGAGAATAATCGGATAATAGCCGGAAAATTCAAAGAAATTAATTTAATTGTAAATTCCGGACACAGAGGCGGCAATACTATACCAGAAAACATAAACAATACCCTGCTCCTCCAAACTTCTGCCAATGGAAAGTTTCTTGGCATGTTAGAGATTAACTGGAGTCAGAACCTGTCCTGCCAGTTCCGGGGCGAGGACAACCAAGAAGGTAAACTTGACAATGGGCAGGAAGAAAAACAAGAGGCTTGTACATATACAAACAGATTTATTGCCCTTAGTAGAAGCCTTAGTAAAGACAGCATCGTCCAGAAAATACTCAACGAGACCAAATACAACATGCGACAGGCAAACCAATCGAACAGAGAAACATCATGTCAAAATAATAAAAAAAGGCAACCCTTACCAGGGCTGCCTTAATTCTCCACCACTCATCGACTATGAATGTACAAAATCCGGTGGTTCCGAATACCTACATAAAATTAGCAGCCAAAAGCCTTCTGCATGTTAGGTACAGTCTGTTTTTTACGGCTCATCATGCCGGGAATCCACATGGAGTCGCCATCTAACTTGGTGTCAAAAGCTTTTTCAACAACAGAAGGATCATCAGAAACCACAATCAAATCGGTTCCTTCCTTAACAACATCGGTGAGCATCAGGAGAATGGTATGATGACCGCCTTCCCCTTTCTGTTCTTTCATGGCTCCGATAAGATTATCCCTGATTTCAGCAACCTGATCCAGAGCAGCCAGCTCTAACTGACCGCAGCCAACCTTTTTACCGTTCATGTCAAAATCTTTGTAATCACGGTTGAGCAGGTCTCGTGCAGGAACTCCGGCAACAGCACTCTTTGCCTTGAGCATCTCCATAAATAAGCCATCTGTATCAGATACTCCGGAAATCTCCACCAGCTCCGCAACTGCTTTCTTGTCCTCATCTGTGCAGGTGGGGGACTTGAAATTTACGGTATCACTTAAGATTGCAGCTAACAGCAACCCTGCGACTTTACTATCTAAAGTAATGCCTTCACTATCATAAAGCTGCTTAAGAACCGTGCCGGTACAGCCAACAGGCTTTACCATGCAGAAGATAGGGGTGTTAGTGGTTACATCACCAATTTTGTGATGATCGACAATGGCGACTACACTGTCAGAACCGAGATTATCCGGAGCCTGGGCAAGGTCGCTATGGTCAACAAGGGCGATCTTCTTGTCGCCGGCATCGGTCATTATCTCGGGAGCAGCAACCCCGAATCGCTCAAGAACAGTAATGGTTTCCGGATTCATTTCACCCTGCATGACAGCAACAGCAGCTTCTCCCTGAGCTTTCAGCAGCTCAGCATAAGCAATAGCAGCAGTGACGGAATCAGTATCAGGATTTTTATGACCGGTTACATGGATAGACATTGGTTACTCCTCCTTAAAACAGTTTGGGGTAGACTACACAAAAATGGCAGTCCCTTCTAGCAGTGTTCTGGAAACATCAATATATCGTAAACTTTGAAAGTTTAGACTTTTTAGCCGGCTCCGTCAAGAATAAAACATGAATTTTTCCTGCAAAAAAAGCATGTTAGCCTACATAAAAAGAATGAGCATTCACTCATTATTTTAGACTGACACCTGCCATGTTTTCTGTTTCCCATTCCCCTTCTTTCGGTTACAATGTTACGGTATTAAAAAAATATATTTGCAACTCTATATAAATAGAAGGATAATTAGTCAGCTATATAAAAAATTTACCTTCAAAACTATTTTACCTCAGAAGAACCTATGACGCTTTACTAGGATATATACCATGGTTACTCCCCCCCATGCCCCACAGGAATTCAGAAAAACCCGCCAAAAAAAGAATAGGAAACCGCTATTCATAATTCTCCTGTTGACGGCTATAATCATGCCTGTCCTGGCAGCATGTTTCTATTTTTTTCACATGCCGCCTGGTGATAAACAGGTCTCACCTCTGCAAATCCAGGAAACACAAAAGTCAGCTGATTCAAAAGAAGAAATAACAACCGTAATCACGGATCCAGACGCACGGGAAAAGCAAGCGCCTATCCACCACCTGGAAAAACAGGAAGGGATTATAACTGACAAACAAAGCGGTGATTTCACTGCGAGTACCGATGATACATCTCAAATAATCTCTGCTGATCCGGTAGCAGAAAAAGAAGGAAATCAATACAAAAAGGCCTCGCTCCAAATATCATCTTTTTTCAAGCACCTTGAGAAACAACAATATATACAGGATTTTCAGCTTGGTGAGCCAGTACAGCAATATTTTCTATCTCTAACAGATAAGCTGTTAAACAATCCGCCGGTAGTATCCCGAGAACTTGATGATCTGCACACTCTCCACAAAAATATAGCCCATTTCTTTCGGGTTACGGGAGCAAGAGATACTATTATTATCAGAACAATACTTGAGAGGGAACAGGATAGCATTGAGGATACAGCAGCAGGTTTATTTTTATTATCACAGGCAACCAACTTTGATGACAATCCATTTAAGTCCCAGCCGGCAACAGTGAATGCCCTGTATGATTATGCCGGATTCTTCCTCAATACAGTTGGGGGGCGATCCTACATGTTTCGTAGAGATTCCCGTACCCGCCTGCTTGTTAATTATTATGCTGTCCTGCTGATTGATCAGGCAAACCGGGAAGCCATTAACCGGCACGGTATCAATATAAAGCCTTTACTGCCAATGCTCATCAATGAGATAGAGGCATCCGGACAGCTGATTCACAAGGAAAGGTACCTTGACAGGCTCTACGAGTTAATGGAAAAATATCAGGCAAGATAACAGGAATGGAGGCGAAGGATGGCCAATTTAAAAAGGGGTAAACAGTTTACAAAACTGTTTACCCCTTGCAAGTACTTAAGACATCTAAAAATACAACCCTAAACTATTTACTGTAACGATCTATACACTCTTTTATTATTTTTTTAGCTTCTTCAGCATCACCCCAGCTCTGCACGATTGTCGTACCCGGCTTTTTAAGATCCTTGTAGTGAGAAAAATGATACTCGACCTGCTCCCGCCAACGGGTGCCGAGATCAGCAAGAGTATTGAGGCTGTCACCGGTGTTACGATCATCAGACGGTACACATACTATCTTATAATCCATTTCGGCGTCGTCCTCAAAATTCATAATACCGAGTATTTTAGTCTCTAACCAGATACCTGTTGGTAACGGTTCTTCTGTTACCACGAGAGTATCGAGTTCATCGCCATCCTCATCCAATGTACCAGGGATAAAACCATAATTTACCGGTTTGGCAAAGATTTTCGGTTCAACTCTGTCCAGCATAAATGCGGCTCGCTTACGATCCCACTCAACTTTATGGGCACTACCCATGGGGATTTCTATTACTGTGTTCACTAACCCTTGTTGATAATCACCCGGCTCCAAAACTTTGTTAAAATCTGGCATCTGTCATCTCTCCTCTTAAAAAGTGTTTTGTTTCCTTTATTTTTCTGGCCCAGCCTGTAAAAAAAAACAAACATACAAACCATGCAAAGAAAAAATTAAAAGAGGCAACCGGACAAAACGGTTCGCCCCACCTATCGTTGTTAATCTACCCTAATCGCGTACAGAGTGTCAACATTTTTAAGCAAAACTCCAGCAAGAGAATGGCCGACAATATCACTCCGCCTTTTATCGGATAAATCAGTTACGGTTACTTCCAAAAAAACGCAGCAACATTAGAAAGAGGTTGATAAAATCAAGATAAAGAGCCAATGCTCCGATAATTGCCCCCCTGCGGATGGCATCTTCTCCCCTCTCCATTATTCCCTGTTCACCCATGGTTTTTATTTTCTGGACATCCCAAGCGGTTAAACCAACAAAGACAATCACCCCAATCACTGAAATAGTCCAGTAAAGAGCGGAACTCTGGAGAAATATATTTACTATGGTGGCAATGATAATCCCGATCAGCCCCATAAACATGAACGACCCCATCCCGGAAAGATCCCGTTTTGTGACCATACCGTAAACAGCCATGGCCCCAAACATACCAGCGGTTATCAAAAAAGTTGCGGCTATTGAGGCACTGGTATAGAGCAGGAAAATAACAGACATGGTCAGACCACTGAGGACGGCATAACCGAGAAAAAGTCCGGTTGCCGTTGCAGGTTGGATTTTTTCAATACGGGCGGAAAGATAAAACACCAATCCAAGCTGGATCAGGATTAAAACAATCATCAGCGGACTTCCGGCAATAACCATGGCCAGCCCTGTACTTGCAGTCAACCAGGCAACAATCCCGGTAAGACCGAGTCCTGCTGCCATCCAGTTAAACACTTTGGCGAGAAAAACCGTTGATGCTGCCTGCCGGGCCTGTGAGATAGTGACGGTGGTGCCACCAATTTTTTGTTCTGCCTGCATGTGTAACTCCTCCATAATCTTTTAAATTATTATTTGTTTCTTTACGCCTATTGACAATTAGAGACTCAATTCCATAGCCAACTTAACTATTATCAATTATAGTGTAACCAGTTCACTGGTGGCAAGAAAAAAGTACCTCTCTATCTTGACGAAAATCTGCAATGATTTTTTTTCTGGTAATTCAACTGCTCAAAAAAACAGTTACAGAAAGAGGACGGTAACAAAAGATGAAAATAGCAATCAGCGGTAAAGGCGGAGTGGGAAAAACGACCATAATGGCTCTTCTTGCCAAAGAGATCCGCAAAAATCAGGGAAGCGTGCTGGTCATTGACGCTGACCCAAGTCCTCATATGGCCGCAACCATAGGAATAAATGACATTGAAAAGGCAAAACCCATTTCCGAAATGACCACACTCCTTAGCGAACGGGCAGGGAAGACAGCAGGTTCACCTTTTTACAATATAAACCCGGAAGTCAATGATTTGCTCCGTGACTTTATGATTGAAAAGGACGGAATCCGCCTGATGATACTCGGTGCCGTCCAGACAGCTGAAGGGGGCTGTGCCTGTCCGGAAAACCATCTCTTAAGGAAAATGCTCAAAAAAATGCTTCTCAGTGCAGACGAAACTGTCCTTATTGATATGGAAGCCGGGGTAGAACACCTTGGCAGGGGAACAGTGGCTGGAGCGGATCATCTTCTTATCGTTGTAATTCCATCCCGCTCCAGTATTCGCACGGCTCTGAAAATCAGAAGAATGGCTGAAGATGTGCAAATCCCCGAGATTTCCTTTGTCGGTAATCTTGTTCATGATGATGAAGACAGGGAGTTTCTCATTCGGGAGCTTGGCGAGTCTCCGGCGGCATTCTTCCCTGATTCCAGGGCTATCAGAAGATCAGAAAGAGAAGGTATACCTGTAATTAACATGAAAGACAGTCTTGACAATGCACCACAGGAACTTGTTGAGGCTATTTTCAGCACCGATACCAGAATACAGAAGCCAGAAGCCAGAAGCCAGAGGACAGAATAGTTTGATGCTTCGCATTCGGAGTCCCCTCTTACCTGTTTTGTATGATCTGTTTATTTTTCTTACCAGCCGCAGGCTGCTAACTATTCTGACTTCTGTCCTCTGTCCTCTGTCTTCTGATATAGATACATCAGTCTTGTTTAAATTCAGGCACAATACCCTGCAAACATTCCCGTAACTTATCTATGTTGCGAGCTGTAGCCGCCTTTCTCAGACATTCCATTTTTTCTGTCAGCCATTTCCAGTCCACCATCCGGCTGCTGGCGAGAAGCAGTTTTTCGTGTTCTGTGGGCTGGAGGTTTTCACTTTCGTGGAGAAGCTCTTCATACAGTTTTTCACCAGGCCTTAATCCGGTGTAGACGATTTCAATATCCTTGCCCGGTTCCAAGCCAGACAGCCTTATAACCTGCTCGGCCAGGTCTTTTATCAGGACAGGTTCGCCCATATCCAAAACAAATATCTCACCGCCATTTCCCATGGCCCCCGCCTGAAGAATCAAACTGACAGACTCAGGAATCGTCATAAAATATCTGCTTATTTTTTCATGGGTAACGGTGAGCGGGCCACCATTTTCGACCTGTTTTTGAAATAACGGTACAACCGAACCAGCAGAGCCAAGGACATTGCCAAAACGGGTAGTGATAAAAGAGGTTGTTGACCTAGGGTTCAGGTTCTGGCAGTACAGCTCTGCAACCCGTTTACTGGCACCCATTATATTGACCGGATTAACAGCCTTGTCCGTTGATACCAGAACAAATTTTTCTACCTCGTGCCTATCCGCCGCATCGGCAACACATTGACTGCCATGGACATTATTCTTCACCCCTTCCGCCGGGTTAGCCTCCACCATGGGTACATGTTTATAGGCTGCGGCATGAAAAACAACGGCGGGCTTAAATTTGGAGAAAACCCACTCCAACCGCTCCCTATCCTTCACATCGCCAAGAATTGCATCAAAAGACAACTCCGGGAAATCCTCTCCCAACTCCCTGTCAATGGCATAAAGATTATATTCCCCATTATCAAAAATTATCAACCTGCCCGGGTTAACTTCGGCAAGCTGACGACACAGTTCAGAGCCGATTGAACCGCCACCGCCGGTGACCATAACTACCTTGCCCGATAAATAATCGCTGATCGCCTGTTTATCAAGCCTGACCACCTCCCGCCCCAGGAGATCTTCAAGAGAAACTTCCCTGAGCCGTCCCGAGTCCGCTTCCAGCCCCTTCATTTCACCGATGGATGGCAGTGTAAGGCAGGACACCCCACTTTCACGGCAAAGAATGGACAATCTGTCTATGACCTGTCTGCCGGCCGAGGGCATTGCCAGAACAATTAATTCTATATTAAAAGATGTAACAATATCTGCAAGCTCACCTGTGTTGCCAACAACCCGGACCCCATGTATTTCCCGGCCAAGCAGTTTTATGTCATCATCAAGAAAGGCAACAGGTTCATAATCATCCTGGCGAAGCAAGTCCCGAACAAGCATTTCACCAGCCCTGCCGGCCCCGACAATGACAGTTCTTTTTCCCGGCTGCTCGCTGAATGCAAGCCGATGATCCCTGAACCAGCGGTAAAGAATACGGGGACCGCATAAACCGCCAACGAGGAGAAGAGGGTATATGACAAAAATTGAGCGGGGGATCCCTTCAAGCCTGGTCAACAGCCAGCAACAGCCAATCAGAAGGAGAGTACCGACAACAACCGCGTTGAGAATTCTCACCAGATCCGGAACAGAAGCAAAACGCCAGAATCCCCGATAGAGCCCAAAAAGCCAGTAGACAGCCCCCTGTATGGGGATGGCAAGGACAATGAGCTGATACATGCCAGGACGATGAATGTCAGGTATTGCCTCCAGGTTAAACCGTAAGAAATAAGCAAGAACCAAGGCTGCCGTCACCCATAAAAGATCATGGATAAAGGCTGCCCGGCGACAGAACAGATACTTTCTTATTATTTTTCCCATATTATTATCTGCTTCCACAAGTCACAAAAGTTTAACACCACAACCATGTCACAGACATGTACGCCCAGATCAATAATCAAAACAGCGGAATATACTCCACTCTACCAGGAACAGACAAGCCTAACTAATCCACTGTCGGATATTCATGCCAGACCCCGTCAAGCAGTAATTCATAAGGCTTAAAGGCTGATTTATAACACATGGCTCTTATTTCCTCTATATGATAACCAAGATAAATGTATGTTTTTTTTCGATTACAACAGAAGTCAATAAGGCTGAGGATATTGAAAGTGCCGGGACTGCGAGCTGAAAAGTCAGGGTCAAAATAAAAATAAACCGCATTGAGCCAGGCGGAAGAGCCATCAACAATTGCAACTCCGAGAAGGTGGTCATCTATACGGTAGCGAATTTCAAAACAGTTGGTCATGGAGGTGATAAAAAATCCGGTATAATAATTTTCAGCCGAAGAGGTACCCTCCGGGAAGCGGACACGAAGAAATTTATCAAGGAGGGCGAGATTTTCATCACCCATGGTCAGTGGTGCCACCCCCATACGAACATCCATGTTTTTTTTCCATACTCTTTTTTGATTACGATTGGGGTGAAAGAGATCCGGACGGATACGAATCGGCACACAGCCGGAACAAGCAGGACAACGCATGCTGTACATGCAGCTGCCATTGCGCCGATAGCCATGGTCAAGAAAATCCCCCATGGCTTCATCATCAACCTTGATAAACATGGCCTGATGGAATACCGCCTGATTGTCCAACCCATAAGGGCAGTCCGTAGAGATGTTAACAAAGTATTTTTCAAATTCCTGACTAATAGCCATTTATTACATTTTATTTATTATTTATTATTTACCGCCCCTCTCTGCTCCCACTCCTCCACAGTGTTAACATTCCTCCAGGCCGGGTGAAGTCGGGCAGGCGGTGACGGAGTTATCACCTGCTCATGTTCCGCTGCCATACCTGGGCGCAGGCAACCATCAGCCGCCAGTTTTTCCAGAACAGAGAGCATCCGGAAATCGTACCAGGCAAACAGTGGTTCAACCCGGCTGCCACCTCCAAGAGACGGCAATATCCCCCAGATTCCGCCTTCTCTCTGCTCAAGCAACCAGTTTATAGCCTCTTCTGATATATCAGGCAGATCACAGGCTACAACCAGCCATGACGACCTCGGTTGCCAACGCATGGCGGCAAGAACCCCCGACAGAGGGCCATCCAAATATGGTGTATCTGGAATACGAGGCAGATACACAAGCGATGGGGGGACTTCTCCCCTGCCGGCCAGGACAAGATTATCTACCTTCTTTTCCATAACAGCAACTGTTCTTTCTATCCAGGTCTGCCCGTTTTCCATGAGCAGATGCTTGGGGCGCCCCATTCGCCTTGACTTGCCACCAATCAGCAGACATCCGCTAACCGGTACTTGTTTTATTCTCTTGTCAAGCCAGACTGATATCATGGCAAAAAGAGTGTTCACCTGTCGCTGCCCCGGAGCAAGAGAAATAATTATATTCTCCACTTCCGGCGGCGGGTTTATATCATTTTCAGCAAGCAGCCAAATCTTTCCCACCGCTGTTGAGCGATGCCCCTCAATCAGTACCAGATCATGGTCAAAGCAAAGATTTCGCAAAGTAACCTCATAGTCAAGCCGGTGGTATCTAACAAACTGTTCATTACCAAGCAGAACTACATCCGCACCTGCCCGGTAAAAACGGTCACTGTCCTTACCGGTTTTGTCAAGGTTTACCCCCTTTGCCCCATGCTTGACCACTGCCACCCGCAAACCATCAGCTATAAAACGGAGGACCAAAGCCTCGACAAGAGTGGTTTTACCTGAACCACTTTGCCCGCATATCCCGATAACCGGCAGATTTGCAAAAAGAGGGGAATCCATAATTATATGCCAATAGTATTAAGGGGGAGATCAGGTATAATACCTTTTTCCCGACCCCTTCTAAAAAGTTCTTCCACTGCCCCTAAACCTTCTCTGCCGAGATGATCAGAAAAATCATTAACATATAAACTTATATGATTTTTGCAGACCTGACTATCCATTTCCCCTGCATATTTTCTTATATATTCACTCGCCAAATCAGGATTGGCACGGGCAAAGGCCAAACTTGCCCGGATAGCCCTGTCAATTTTCAGCAAAACATCCCCTCCAAGAGAAGTGCGGGCCGCAATTCCGCCCAAGGGTATGGGTAGACCAGTCTCCCCTTCCCACCACTCCCCAAGATCGCAAAGACAGTGGAGAGCAAACTTATGATAAGTAAATCTGGACTCATGAATAATCACTCCAGCATCAGCTTCTCCATTGCTTATCGCATCCATTATCTTGTCAAACCGCATGGTTACCACATCCACCTGCCGATCAAGATAGAGTTCAAGGAGTAGAGCCGCAGTTGTGTAGCGACCAGGAACAGCAATTCTGGCTCCTTCCTTTATAGCAGGCGACGATTGCCGGCAAAGCAGAAGCGGTCCACACCCCCTACCCAGAGCGGCTCCGGCAGAGAGAAGTGTATACTTATCAAGAAGATGGCCAAGACCATGAAATGAGAGTTTGCTTACTGCAAACCTTTCTTCCCTGGCAAGAAGATTCAACTCTTCCACATCGGTCAACACTGGTTCAGCAAAGTTCAAATTATTATCTTCAACAAGACCATGGACAAGAGCATAAAAGATAAAAGTGTCATTGGGGCAGGTGGAGAAAGCCAGGGAAAGTGGCTGCCTGGCAACTGCCTGTTCGCAAACCTTATTTTCAACATTTTTTTTATACTCGTGTCCGTTCTTATTCCTGTTCACCATCATGCTTCTCTTTCAAAATATCCTTTATATTATCCCACTCAGGCCTTTTTCCCCGAAATCGAACACATATATTTTCTATCATTTTACGCATAAAGACCTGGCAACAACCGCAGCAGCCTCACCAGAACGGCGGCAGGCCTCTTTCAGTTGCCAGTTGCCGGTATTTCTGTCTTCAACAAGATTAGACACACAACGAAGTTCCAGGCAGGGAAGAGCAAATTCGCTACATACCCGGACCACGGCAGCTCCTTCCATATTTTCACACAATCCCCCAAACTCCCGGACAAACATATCTCCCCGCTGTCTGCTTCCGGAAACAGAGTTAACACTCACAAAGACTCCTTTTCTGTTCTTTATACCCTTGCGGGATAAAACTTCAGAGGATTCCCTAAGAAGTTTTTTGTCCAAGGGAAAACTATCCTTAACCCCAAGTTCCGGTGCTGTGAATCTTTCTATTCTTCTAGGCAGGCATATACCAAAATCACCCAGAATTTCATCCTCTGCCATGCATATATCCAGCATCTCCGCCCCTGAACCATCCGGGTGCAAATAAGCTCCAGCCACACCAAAATTAATAACACCCTCAAGCCCGTCTGTACTCCGCCCAAGACGGCGGGTAAGGGAAAAGGCTGTCTCCACCAGCCCCATACCGGTAACCAGCAGTTCATGACCTGCATCTGCACCCGCTCTTTTGAAAGGACGCATCTCCATTTCTGTCGCTGTAACAATTAAAAACACACGACCACCATAGTGTAACATTATCGACAAGGACACGATATTATCTTGACCTTACAGACAATTCGATTATGAAAGCATTGGTTTAAAACCAATTTTAAAAAATCAATGCCTCCACTACATTTCAACCTGACAGGTTACCGCAATAAATAACCAGTGTAACTATTTTTTTTAATAAAAATCTCTTAAATTATAATAAAACAATCCATCATGAATGACGACTTCAATCTTTCCTCCTACGACTTTGAGCTTCCAGAAGAACGAATTGCCCAGTATCCGGCAGAGCAGCGGGATCAATCCCGATTGCTAATTATGGGACACGGTAATAAATTAACCCATGCCCGTTTCCCTGCCATCCTTGACCTTCTCAACCCTGGCGACCTGCTGGTTCGCAACAATACGAAGGTTTTCCCGGCAAGACTATCCGGCATAAAAGAGAGCGGAGGCAAGGTCGAGATTCTCTTTCTCGAATACCCGGGAGAAAAACAAAAGCAAAGAGAAGAAAACGGCTGGGGGGTTACGGACTGTACAGTTCTTCTTAAGAGTTCCAAACGCCCAAAACCTGGGATTACGCTTAAATTCAGCCCTGACATGGAGGCCGTTGTCAAAAAAATCCAGCCGGACGGCAAGGTGGAAATTAAGCTCAGGTACAAAACTGATAATAATAAAAGTATTGATGATATACTGGCGAGATGTGGTCAGATTCCCCTTCCTCCTTACATACACCGCCCGGAAGGAACAACCGCAGAAGATACTATCCGTTATCAGACCTGTTATGCCCAGGACACCGGCTCGGTTGCCGCCCCCACCGCCGGTCTTCACTTTACCCCTGAACTGGACAATGCCATCAGGGAAAAAGGTGTGGACTGCTGCCACCTGACTCTTCATGTAGGTTACGGAACCTTTGCTCCGGTACGGGTTGACAATATAAAAGAACACCACATCCACGAAGAGTCAGTTGAAATAAAACCGGAAACCGCTGCCCGGATAAATGCAGTCAAAGCAGCCGGGGGAAGGATATGGGCAGTGGGTACGACCACGGTACGAACCCTTGAGTTTGCAGCGGATGATTCAGGAATGGTCAAGCCGGTTAGCGGTCCATGTGATCTTTTTATTTATCCAGGACACCAATTCAAAATAATTGACAACTTGATCACCAACTTTCACCTGCCCCGCTCGTCCCTGCTCTTTCTCGTCTCGGCCATCGTTGGCAGAAAACAACTCTTAAAGACATACGAAGAAGCCATCAAACGGGAATATCGCTTTTTTAGCTATGGAGATGCCATGGTTTGCCAGGTGTCAGGTGTCAGGTGACAGATAACAGATAAATAAAATGTGAAGCACTAACTATTCTGTCCTCTGTCCTCTGTCCTCTGTCTTCTGGCTTCTGATAAAGGCAGGTAACAAAAGATAAAAAACTAATTTGACAAAGGCAGACAATATGTTAAAATTCTATAAAATATAACTATTATTCGATAGATAAAATCCTTAGTCCTAAAAACAACAATACCAGGTAACCTGCCATGGACGACCAAATATCATCCCCTGAAAATTCTCTTCGCCTCCTTATAGGCTCTCTTTTCGGGGCTGTGTTTTTCTTAAACGCAGAGCTTCTCCTTGCCGCAACTGCAACCACAAATCATGTTTCCTGGGTTCCTATACTCCTAAGTCTCGGTGGTGGTTTGGCTTTTTTCCTTTATGGTCTGGAAAAGATGAGCAAAGGCATCAAGAAAGCAGCCGGAAACCGGATTCGTTCCATCCTCGCCACCATGACCAAAAACAACTTTATAGCCATGGTGGTAGGTGCCGTAGTCACCATGATTATTCAGTCATCGAGTGCAACCACAGTCATGTTGGTGAGTTTTGTTCAGGCGGGACTTATGTCATTTGCCAGAGTCCTGGGAATTATTCTCGGAGCCAATATCGGCACCACCGTTACTGCCCAGCTTGTCGCCTTTAAAATAACCGATTTCGCCTTAATCATGGTTCTGGCCGGAGTGGCCTTGAAAATGATTGTCAAAGCTGAAAAGTTGACCAACATCGGTAACATAATGCTTGGCTTTGGAATGCTCTTTTTCGGCATGAAACTGATGGGCGATGCCATGGAGCCACTCCGCACTTATGCCCCATTTATAAATGCCATGCAGGACCTGCAAAATCCCCTGGCGGGAATAGCAGCAGGTGCATTATTCACCGCCCTGGTTCAGAGCAGCAGCGCCACCACCGGTATTGTCATTGTCCTTGCTCAGCAAAACCTGATCACCCTTGAAGCTGGTATAGCCATAATTATCGGAGCCAATATAGGTACCTGTGTTACTGCCATTCTTGCTGGTATAGGGGCATCGAGAGAGGCAAAACGGGTAGCAATCGGCCATGTCCTTTTTAATGTCGGTGGAGCATTGCTGTTTATCTTCTGGATACCACATTTTGCTGAGTTAATCAGGATAATATCGGAGAGATTCGATTTTGATACGGCAAGGCAAATTGCCAATGCCCACACAATTTTCAATATCACGGTCGGTCTGGTTTTCCTTCCCTTTATATCTCTATTTGCCTGGCTTATCATCCGCATACTCCCCGAGGTTCAGTCAGATGACAACCTAACCCCTACTGTCCGTTATCTTGACGATAAAATTCTGGATACCCCTGCCCTGGCTCTTCAGGTTGCCCGTTCAGAAATAAAATGTATGCTTAGGCTAATTCTGACCATGCACAGGGCAGCCATCATTCCGTTTATAAATGACAAACCCTTCCATGATAAGAGCTATCCGCAGCTTTCCCTGTTGGCAGGCATTGCAATGAGAGAAGAAAAAATTAATTTTCTCGAAGATAAAACAAGAATATACCTGCTCGGTATCGGCAGGAATGAGCTGGGGGACGGACAGGGACGAGAGCTTAATGGACTCCTGTCCCTGCTTAACTATATTGAGTTGATGGGAGATATCATCACCCGCCAGATAGTCCCCCTATCAGGCAAAAAGAAAGAGCTTGACCAGGATTTTTCGCCGGAAGGTAAAGAAGAGCTAATTGCATATCATAAAAAAATAGCCAAGCAGCTTAAACGACTCCAGTCTGCCATGGTCAATATGGACAAAGCCCTTGCCCAGAACATAAAAAAGAGAAAAAAACGCTATGCACAATTTGAGGCGGAACTACGCGACCAGCATATGCAGAGACTGAGACTTGGCGAGGAAGGCGTATTGGCAACCCATACCATTCATGTGGAACTTATGTATACCCAACGGCAGATGAACCATTGTTGCGTGGAAATAGCCAGCATTATCCTTGACAGTAATAACGGGCAAGATGAGGAAAATTCATAGGAAGGGATTTCAACCGAAATCATCAGTAACGCAAACCAACCCGTTCCCTGACCAGGTCAAGGGTTTTAACTGCCTCACCCCTTGCCTTGTCCGCACCTTTTGCCAGAACCTCCCGCAGATAGTCCTGATTATCCAGCAACTCTTTTTTTCGATCCCTTGCCCTGGAAAAATAATCCCGGATAAGCTCAAAAAGATCCTGCTTAATATAACCGTAGGCGGCACCACCTTTTACATACAGATTGCGAACCTCGCTTAATTGCTCCGGTGGGGCAAAGAGTTTGAGCATAGCAAAAAGATTACAGGAATCAGGGTTTTTGGGGTCTTCAACAGGGGTGGCATCGGTCTGGATGGACATAACCTTCTTACGAAGCGGTTTATCATCCATAAATATTGGAATGGTATTGTCATATGATTTGGACATCTTCTGACCATCGAGTCCGGGAACAACAGCAGTTGTTTTGCTGATAGCCGGCTCTGGAACGACAAAGGTATCTCCAAAGCTGTTGTTGAACTTAATGGCTATATCTCTTGCCACTTCAAGATGCTGTTTCTGGTCCTTGCCCACCGGCACCACTTCCGACTGGAAGAGAAGAATATCAGCCGCCATAAGAACCGGATAGGAAAAAAGGCCATGACTGGGTGCAATCCCTTTAGCCACTTTGTCCTTGTATGAATGACACCTTTCAAGAAGACCCATGGGAGTCAAGGTGGATAGAAACCAAAACAGTTCACATACTTCAGGGACATCTGACTGTACCCAAAAGGTACACTTATCCGGATCAAGACCCAGAGCCAGAAAATCAGCCGCCGCTTCCAGGGTTCCCTGGCTCAGACGCTGCTTATTCTGAACGCTGGTCATTGCATGGAGATTGACAATAAATACGAAAAGGTCAGAATCCTCCATATTGGCAATCATGGTCTTCATCATACCAAAATAATTGCCAATATGAAGTTTTCCGGACGGCTGAATGCCGGAGAGTAAGCGTTTCATTGGTAAAGGGGGTTACAGTTTACAGGAGACAGATGCCAAGTGCCAGAGTACAGAGGGGAGATCGGTGATCCGGGTGTTGTTAAACTCATCCGCCGAAGGCGGGCTGCTTACCTGTCCTCTGTCCTCTGTCCCCTGAACCCTGAACTACTTTACTTCCTCAAAGTCGGCATCAACGACATCGTCATCATCACCTTTGGGCTTTTGAGAGGCTCCGCCTCCGTCGCCGCCGGCGGCTCCAGCTCCAGCAGCCCCGGCAGCACCTGCACCGGCAGCTCCAGCTCCACCCTGTTCCTGCGAAGTCTGGGAGTACATAAGTTCAGCCAGTTTATGTGATGCTGCGGTCAACTTCTCCGTGGCAGCTTTGATTTCTTCAACATCGTCTCCTTCAAGAGCTTTTTTCAGAGCGGCGATCTCTTCTTCCACCTTGGCTTTGGTTTCAGCATCAACTTTGTCGCCAAGCTCAGTAAGACTTTTCTCGGTCATATGTATCATGGAGTCGCCATTATTCTTGGCTTCAACCAAATTTTTTCGTTTTTTATCGTCTTCAGCATGCAATTCCGCATCTTTTTTCATTCGCTCAATTTCTGTTTCCGAGAGACCTGAAGATGCAGTTATCTGAATGGACTGCTCCCTGCCTGTTCCCATATCCTTGGCTGAAACATGAAGGATACCGTTTGCATCAAGGTCAAAAGTCACCTCAACCTGCGGTACACCCCGAGGAGCAGGCGGAATTTCAGTTAACTCAAAGCGACCAATGGTTTTGTTATCCGGAGCCATTTCCCGCTCACCCTGAAGAACATGGATGGACACTGCCGGCTGATTATCAGCAGCAGTTGAGAATACCTGACTTTTCTTGGTCGGCACGGTGGTATTTTTCTCAATGAGCTTGGTAGTTACTCCGCCAAGGGTCTCAATCCCAAGCGATAACGGGGTAACATCGAGAAGAAGCACATCCTTGACATCACCCTTTAAAACACCACCCTGAATTGCAGCACCAATAGCAACCACTTCATCAGGGTTTACACCCTTATGGGGATCTTTGCCAAAAATTTCCTTGACCTTTTCCTGCACTTTCGGCATCCGAATCATACCACCAACCAAAATAACCTCATCAATATCAGACGCATTTAAACCGGCATCTTTTAAGGCAGTCAGACATGGTGCAGCTGTCCTCTCTATTAGGTCATCAACAAGGCTTTCCAGCTTTGCCCTGGACAATTTCAAGTTCAAATGCTTGGGTCCACTGGCATCTGCTGTGATAAACGGCAGGTTAATATCGGTTTCCATGGCAGTGGACAACTCTTTCTTGGCTTTCTCCCCCTCTTCTTTCAATCGTTGCAAGGCCATGTTGTCACTTCGTAGATCAATACCGTGTTCCCGCTTGAATTCATCAGCAAGCCAGTTTACGATCCGCATGTCAAAATCTTCGCCACCGAGAAATGTATCGCCGTTGGTCGCCTTAACCTCAAATACCCCATCACCTATTTCAAGAATAGACACATCAAAGGTACCGCCACCAAGATCAAAGACCGCTATTTTCTCATCACCTTTTTTGTCTAAACCATAGGCAAGAGAGGCAGCAGTCGGCTCATTGATAATTCTCTTCACATCAAGACCGGCAATCTTACCGGCATCTTTGGTTGCCTGACGCTGGGCATCATTAAAGTAAGCAGGTACAGTAACAACCGCCTCTGTGACCGGCTCACCAAAATACTCCTCTGCAGTCTGTTTCATTTTGCCAAGAATCATGGCAGAAATCTCAGCCGCACTGTACTGCTTGCCATCAACCTCAACAACGGCATCGCCACCGCTTCCTTCCACAATATTGAACGGGCTGACCTCAATGGATTTTTTAACCTCAGGGTCGGTAAACTTACGCCCAATAAGCCTTTTTATGGCAAACAGGGTTTTTGTCGGGTTGGTAACAGCCTGTCTTCTTGCAACCTGCCCAACGAGTCGTTCACCTTTGTCAGCAAAGGCAACCACTGAAGGGGTGGTTCTCATCCCTTCAGAATTTTCTATAACCTTAGGTTCGCCACCTTCCATCACAGCAACACATGAGTTGGTTGTTCCCAAGTCAATCCCGATTATTCTTCCCATAACTACACTCCTTCCCCTCTTTCAGGTATCATTACATCTATCAGCCAAAAATGTTATTTCATTTCGACCAGCTTTTAACAAAATATTAATTTATGATATACAGTCGCATTTACAATGTGCATTATCCGTCTGTTGTCAAGAACGATTTTCGTTTCTATCGTAAACATTCGGGTTGGTGCGGAGTCAGCTAAAAAAACCACGACCCCTTAAATGTTTTACCCGTTTGAAACCACCACCTGGGCATGGCGAAGCATCTTGTCCTTAAATCGATAACCTTTGGCAAACTCCCTGATAACATGATTCTTCGGGATATCAGCATTATCCTCCATCACAAGAGCAGCCATTTCATCCGGATTGAACTCGCAGCCCACCGTTTCAACGGGAGCAACATCAAATTTTTCCAATAATCCCAGCAAACCTTTATTAGTCAGTTCCAGCCCCTCCAGCATGGCCTCCAGTTTCTGCTCGCCTCCCCCGCTTTCTTCCCGACCCTGTGCCAAAGCCCGCTCAAGATTATCCGCAGTGGCCAACAACTCCCTCAAGATATTTTCCCCGGCATACTTAAAAAGCCTTTCTTTCTCCCGCTCCATTCGCTTTTTGAAGTTATCCGCATCAGCTGCAACCCTCAGCATTTTATCTTTTGCTGCCTCAAGTTCATCTTCCATGGCCTTGATATCAGGTTTCTTTTTCTGTTCTTCCTGTTCCTCATCAGAACACAAATCTGATATTGCTCCTACAGAATCAGTCTCTTCAGGAACTTGTTGCTCATCAACCGACCCGGCTGCTCTCCCTTTTTTCTCTTCTTCCACGGCTCACTCCTTTTCCCATTCTAATTCCAAAACAACAGTTATACAAAAATATACAAATCTGGACGGAACAATAAGTATGGTGCAGGTTTATGTCAAGCGGAGGAAAAAGAGTATCCGCCACTCACCAGCTATAAAAAACAATGTTGTATAAGCTGGTGAGTGCCGGATACCTACCCCCAAACACCATACTGACTGCCAATCATGACTCAAAATAACTGCCAATCGCAGCGGCAATTGTCTCAAAGATCCTGACAAACTCCTTCTCGTCTCTTTCCAAAATGGTTATGCGAAAACCCTGGAGATCAGTGGCAAAGGAAGAAAGAGGTACTACACAGATTCCGGTTGAAGCCAGCAGGTAATAGACAAACCGTTTATCAAGGGAAACCGACGGGCCGCTGACCATATCGACAACGGTCTCCCTGACCTCATCACTGGCAACCGGCAGGCTCTGGGCATGGGTGAGGCGATCTTTTTCAAAGACAACACTCATATAAAAAGCACCGTTTGTACGGTTAACTATAATCCCATCTACTTTTTTCAAAATATCATAGGCAAGATTTGAATATCGCTCGTAACGATCAACTCTCTCCTCTAGGTATTCCTGATAGCGAGGGTGACTTTTTATAATGGGTAAAACTACCTGGGGAAGGGTTGTGGAGCATACTTCCAACATTTTTGCGTTAAGGATTGACTGAACAAAAGTTGCAAACATGGGGTCACGGTCACCGTTATACACCTCTATCCATCCGCAGCGACCACCCGGCCAGGGCATCTCCTTGGAAGTACCACGCATACATAAAGCCGGAACCCTGTCCCCTATAACTGTACATAGCGGTACCGCAACAGTACCATTATAGGCTATGCCCTGATAAACCTCGTCACAGATAATAAACAGATCATATTTCTCGCAAAGATCGACAATGGAGCGAATAATATCAAGAGGATAAACAGCACCAGTGGGATTATCAGGATTTATAATCAGAATACCTGCCACCGCCGGGTTATACCTGACATGGTTTTCAAGATTCTCTATATCCGGGTACCAGAGATTGGCAGGATCAAGGGCATAGGTTATCGGTTGCGCACCGGCATGGGCTGCCTCTGCCGATGAATGAGTTGTATAGCTCGGAGACGGAACAATTACCCTTGCGGTCGGCTTAAGTAGACCAAACACCTTGGAAATGGCATCACCAAGCCCATTAAAAAAAATTATATCGTCCGGGCTTATCTGAGTCCCTCCCATACCGTTGGTTTCTGTGGCAATATACTCTCTCGCCTCAAGCATACCCCGGGTCGGGGAATACCCCCAAGTTGCCGAATCCCTGACGGCATCTGCAACAACATCCTTCATCCAGGCGGGGATTTCTTCTCCCTTGGCAATCGGATCACCGATATTCTCCCAGTTGACCTGTACTCCAAGTCTTTGGAGTTTTTTGCCTACATTGACAATATTTCTAATTTCATAGGTCAACTCACCAGCACCAGCATGAAGAATATCTGTTCGCATTTGCATCCTCTCCAAAGTTAAAAGTTAAAAATCAAAAACAAAGCCTATTTTACCCCATAGTCATCCCAGGTTGATAAAAAACGAAACAGTTTCGACCACTTTTTTTTGCCTGATAAAGAGCCGTATCAGCCTTCCTGATGACCTCCTCAATATCCCCGCCATCATCAGGAAAAACAGCAATTCCAATGCTGGTGGAAATCCACAGTTCATGTCCATTAACAAGCACCGCTTTATCCATGGCCGCTGATATCTTCCGGGCAACCGTTTCCGCTCCACTTATATCTTTAATATTATCAAGAAGAAAAACAAATTCATCTCCGCCCAGCCTTGCCACGGTGTCCGACTGTCGGCATAACGCCTGAAGCCTGCCGGCAACTTCAATAAGAAGTTCATCGCCCACATCGTGTCCCAGGGTGTCGTTGACATCTTTAAATTTATCAAGATCAAGAAAAAGAACCGCAACCTTTACTTTGGTTCGTTTAGCCTTCAACATGGTCTGTTCAAGCCTGTCCTTGAAGAGAAGCCGGTTAGGAAGTCCGGTCAGGGAATCATGGTGGGCAAGGCGATAAAGACGGGATTTGCTTTCCCTTAACTCTTTTTCTATCCGCAGCCTGTCGGTAATATCTCTTGCTACCTCGATACTCCCATATATGACTCCGTCCGTGTCTCGCAGCGGCGAAACCTCAATCTCGAAGGTATTGTTTACCCCATTGCCGTGATAGGGGTTATGAACAATGGTCACGGACTCCCCTGTCCTATCTATCGCTTGGACAGGGCAGGGAAAGTCATGGTCTGCACAGGGGGAATCGGCACCACAAAATATGGTGAAACATTTTTGTTTTCCCTGGCGAATAACATCCTCTTTCACCCCCATTACCAATGATGCTGCCCGGTTCATAAGCAAAACATTATAATCAAGATCAATGGCCATAACCGGATCAGCCGCACTGTCAATTACTGTCTGGAGAAAGTTTTTCTGAGAGTCAACCGTCTCGTGAAGTTGCTGCTGAATCGCAGCAAGGGCCTGACTCTGCTTTCTCTGGGAGGTTATATCCTGATGGGTGCCAGTCATGCGCACCGGCATGTTTTTTTCATCCCGTTCCACTACCCTGCCCCGGTCAAGGAACCATTTCCATTCCCCATCCCGACCACCAACCCTGTATTCAATCCGATACTCATCGGTTTTACCGGCAAGATGATCATGAAGACTCTTAAGTACCCTGTCTTTGTCATCGGGATGAACCGCTTCCCCCAACACGCCCGCACCCATGCTACCATCTCCCTGCCGATAATCAAGCTGGTCAAATCGGTCGGGACTGGTATACATTTCCCCGCTCTTTATGTTCCAGTCCCAGAGACCAGCCTTGGAGGCGGACAGAGCCAATTCAAACCGTTCTTCAACGCATTGCAGTTCTACCTCCCGCCTCCCGGCCTCCTCAGTAAAAAACAGCCTCCGCAAAGCAATCCCTATGGATTCAGCCAGTTCCCTGTACAAAACCATCCCGGCAGAATCCGGTTTTCCTGCATCAGCAGGCAGCTCCACCACAAGAAAACCGATCAAACCTTTCCGGCAGTGAAAAGCAATCGCAACAGCACTTGTTTTTCCCTTTTCATCGTTACGACACAGGCCACATGAGCAGTCGTGACATAATACCGGAATGCGACCTTCGCTCTCAAAACTTTTACGGACACAGTCATGAAGATGCGAGTTGCGAAGCTGCTTTACAAAAAGCTGAAACCTTTCCCCAAGACCACTTTCAACTGTAATAACACTGTCCGACTCACTGTCAAAGAGAACAAGCCAAGCAGAAGAGTGCAATTCATCGCTGACAAGCTGGTCGCAAATTCCCTGCATCAAGATTGTCAGATCCTGTTCTGCAAGAAGAAGCCGGTGTATGGACAGAGAAACTACCTGCAAGACCTGATATCGGGGACATGATGACATAATTAAGAAAAACCTTAAAAACTGAAATTAAACAATGACATGCAACCAGGACGGGCAACATGAAGTTTCGTCAACAATACCATCTCAGCTGTCATCTGAGCAATCATTTTCATAACTTTTAAGTTTATTGGAAAGAGTTTTACGGGTAATTTGCAACCTTCTTGCCGCTTCGCTGCGATTGCCTCCGGTTTCTTCAAGAGTCTTTATAATTAAAGCCTTTTCAGCTTCCTTCAAGGTAGCAGGTTCTGGCATTGGGGCAGGCTCATTACTGTCTGCCCAACGCTGAATAGCCATGGGCAAACCAGCGGTATCGAGATATTCACCACGCATCATGATTACCCCCCGCTCAATGGCATTTTCCAGTTCCCGGACATTACCAGGCCAAGGGTACCTGTTTAAAATATCCATACATTCAGGGGTTATGCCAACCACATGACGGTTGTTTTTTTCGGCAAAAGAGCGAAAGAAAAACTCAGCCAGCAAGGGAATATCACCACTGCGACCCCGCAGAGCCGGAACATCCAGCACCACCACATTCAACCGGTAGTAAAGATCTTCCCTAAACGACCCGGCTGCCACTTCCTCTTCAAGATTACGATTCGTGGCGGCAATGATTCTCACATCAACAGAAATTGTCTCCTGGGAACCCACCCTCTCCAGTTCATGTTCCTGAAGAACCCGCAGCAACTTGGCCTGCATGGCCGGGCTGGTTTCGCCTATCTCGTCAAGAAACAGAGTGCCAGACTGGGCCTGGACAAAACGACCCTCCCTTCTTCGGTCCGCCCCGGTAAACGCTCCTTTTTCATGACCAAATAATTCAGATTCCAGCAGGGTCTCAGCAAGGGATGCACAGTTGACCTTTACAAAAGGGGCGCCAGCCCGGTTACTTCTCTGGTGCAGGGCTGAGGCAACCAGTTCCTTGCCGGTGCCGGACTCACCGGCAACCAACACTGTTGCGTCGGTGGGGGCGACCTGAAGAATCATCTCCCATAATGCCAACATGGAGACGGAGGAACCAATAATCCGATCATTTTCATCAAACGGTTCGCCAGAGAGGGCTTTAACCTCACTTTTACTCCTATGCCCCATGGCAACTTCAAGGGTTTCTCGAAGCCGGTCAAAGTCAAGCGGTTTGGTCAGATAATCATGGGCTCCTTTCTTGATCGCTTCAACCGCAGAATCCACAGAAGAGTACGCGGTCATTATTATCACGGGAATTGACGGGTTAATGGCACGGATACGCTTCAACGCCTCCATACCGTCCATTGTCGTCATCCTTACATCCATCAGAACGGCATCAAAAGGGCCCTGCTCAATAGCAGCAACCGCACTTACCCCGTCATCAGCCTCGGTGCTGTCCCAGCCCCATTCAGAAAACAGTGAACTCAGCATAAACCTGTGTACCTGTTCATCATCAACTATCAGTACTTTTGCTCCAAGGTTATTTTTTTTCATAGACAGGAAAATATTTTTTTGTTTCTGTCTTTACCTTAGGAAGGGGAATTAGATAACCTGCACATATAACGCCGCAATTTTCTTGTTTCCCGTGTGTTAAAAATCTTTCATATTACTGATATGTGAAGATTTTAACACACGGGAAACGAGAAAGAGGGCAAGTTATATGGGCAGGTTATTTAATGTACATTCCTTATTTGACAGACTCTCGTTGATAGGGTATCAGGTCTCGTATCATCTATATTCATAATCCGCAATCTGTAATTTCTAACCTGTAACCTGATAATATGCAAATGGAACATCTATTTAAAATAGAAAAAATTATCTCCGGCGGAGAAGGATTAGGCCGTCTTGCAAATGGAATGGTGGTTATGTGTCCATTTGTTCTCCCGGGAGAAACAGTCAGGGTCAGGGAGACAAAACGCACTTCCGGTTATATCAAAGCTGAACTGACCGGGATTGTTTCCCCCTCAAAACATCGATGCCAGCCATTTTGCCTCCAGTTCGGCAAGTGCGGAGGATGCAGCCTCCAGCATGTAACATACCAGGAGCAGCTGAAAATTAAAAAAGATATCCTCACCGAAACCCTTAGTAGAGCCGGATCTTTACCTGCCGCTCCAATACCCATACCCATCTCATCTTGCCGGCAACGGGAATATCGTTTTCGTATCCGTCTTCATATTGACAAAAATGGCAGGATCGGATTTCACCGCCGCCAGAGCAACACTCTGATTTCTTTTGACCACTGCCACCTTGCTGCCCCTTCCCTCAACCTGATTGTCAAGGAACTGGCAGAGACAAAGCTCATAAAGCCATTAGCCGTTTTTGTCAGACAGATAGAAATTGCTCGTTCCCCTGCTGGTGAAACGGTGGCAGCGACTCTGTTTCTCCACAAAAGGAGAAAGCAAAAGATACCTCCTGAAAAACTTTCACAACAGATTATTGAGCAAACCTCTATTTCTGCTTTTACGCTGCAGGGAAAAGAAAAAACAAAGGGTCTACATAGAAATGCCGCCATGAAACAAAATTTCACAATCAATGCTGAACCAAACCCAAAATCATACAGCTTGAAGTGGGACAGTCACTGTTTTTCCCAGGTCAACCCGGAACAGAACCAGCAGTTAGTCAACCTGGTCATTGATGGTATAGGTACCCCTGATGGTTTAAGAGTCCTTGATCTTTTCTCAGGGATGGGTAATTTTTCCATCCCTCTTGCTCTGCTCGGAGCTGATGTAACCTCAGTAGAGCTAAACAAGAGGGCTATAAAAGCAGCCCGTGCCAACGCACACGCAAACGGAGTGCCTGCAGATAAAATTATCTGCGCCAAAACCCAAGATTACCTGCTCCAAAACAAGATAAAACCCGGCAGCTTTGACTGCATCATTATTGATCCGCCCCGCCAGGGACTGGCCGAAATAAGTGAGCAGATAGCAGAATTACAGGCGAAAAAAATAATTTATATTTCATGCGACCCTGCAACCCTTGCCAGGGATTTAAAAATAATCATTGATAAAGAATACCGGATTACCAGCGTAACCCCGGTGGACATGTTCCCCCACACACCCCATATCGAGTCAGTGGTCTTACTTGAAAAAAATTACTCCCCCATCATGCCAACTATATGTTAGTGTCCATGCGATAGTAGCATGGCAAACCGACTCTATATGATTGTGCATTAAGGGATGTGCATTAAATAACTTGAGAGCATAAAATGATTTCTATGACAACTGGCCGGAAAGACAACTTCTCTGCTGATGGTCTGCCGGTTTTAATCGGCAGCCTGCCCTTAAGCGATCACAAAGAAGCCCTTGGACTTATCCTTGATGCAACCCCGGATATCCCTCTCTGGCCGCAGCTCCCCCATGACCCATTAGAGCAAATGATGCCCCAGTTTGCCGAGAACATCCCCTGCATAACTGAAGAGAACATCACTAACCATCAAGGGAAAATTATTTTTGATATTGAGCAACCCGGATTTGCAGAGGATATGCTTTCCTTCTATGAAGAGTACCTTAATATTGAGGAAAATCCCGGCTCCATAATGGACTCAAGGTTTCAGGTAAGCAGGGATAGGGCAAAGGGGCTATATCTCTTTGCCGATACTGTAAAAAAACAACAATATAAAGAAAAAATAAAAGCTGTAAAGGGGCAGGTTACCGGTCCCTTTACCATGCTGACCGGAATTAAAGACAGGGCTGGCAGAGCCGGATATTTTGACGACACCATCCGGGACATGGTTATCAAGGGAATCAGCATGAAAGCTGCCTGGCAGACCAGAATGCTCGCTGATGCTTCCCGGAAACCGGTTATAATATTTATCGATGAGCCGGCTCTGGCCGGGCTTGGTTCTTCGGCCTTTATATCCGTCAGCAGCGATGAAATCCGGGAAATGATCAACGAGGTTACCGGAGCAATCCACCGGGCCGGTGGCCTGGTGGGTCTTCATGTCTGTGCCAATACCGAATGGTCAACCCTGATAGGCTCTGATATTGATATCCTGAGCTTTGATGCCTATGGTTTTTTTGACAAAATGGCAGCCTTGAAAGATGAAGTTGATGTTTTCTTAAATCGAGGTTCCATAATCGCCTGGGGAGGGATTCCCACGGCGGGCAAGCATATAGAAAAAGAAAGCACGGCCTCACTGGTTGAACGGTTTAACCAACAGATGGAAACATTTATAAGCCCGCAGCAGGACATGGCAAAACTACTTTCCCAAACCCTGATTACCCCAAGTTGCGGTACAGGATCCCTGTCATCTGAACAGGCGGCGAGAGTGCTTTCACTGACCAGAAAGACTTCCATGGCATTACGGGAGCAACATCTGCCATCGCTGATATAGAAACTCCCCGTTGCACTTCTCGTATATGCTTTCTGCCGTCGATATGGGATGCTGAGTTTTAACAGACAAGCAGACTAACCATATTTATCACAAGAGTCCAAGTGGCACATTAACCATTTCAGGTAATAAAACAGCACCATAATTCAGTATACCATCTCGCAACTTGACAAAATAAAACAGCAGGCGTATAGTATTTCAAAAACAACCCGTCACTCAAAACCGAAGGGTATAATGAATACAAAACTCACATTACGGCTTGATGACCACTTGATCGAATCTGCAAAAGAATATTCTGCTAAAACCGGCAAGTCTGTGTCAAAGATTGTCTCTGACTTTTTCGTAATTATCAAAAACGAAAAATTAAAAAAAAACTATCAAGTCACCCCAACTGTTCAGTCCTTGAAGGGTGTCTTAAAAGACTCTAACCTTTCTGAAAAAGAGTACAAAAGACACATAGATGATAAATATTCATGAAAGTACTCTTTGACACAAATATTATCTTAGATGTACTTCTTGACCGTGAAGAATTTTCTGAGCATGCTACATATCTCATGTCACTTGTAGAGCGTTCAGAGATTAATGGGTTCCTTTGTGCCACTACTGTAACAACAATTCACTACCTTTTATCAAAATACTTAGACAAAGAAAAATCAAAAGAAAGCATTACCGCGCTAATGGCTCTTTTCGAGGTTGCATCAGTCAATAGGCTGGTTATTGAAAATGCCCTTAATTCGAAATTTACAGATTTCGAAGACTCTGTTCTGCATGAATCAGCAAGACATGCTGGGGCTGAGTACATCATAACAAGAAACATTAAAGACTTCAAAAATCCAAAAATACCAGTTTATACGCCGATTGAATTCCTCAGTATGCTGGAAGCGTTGGGCTAACAATAAAATCCAACGGACATAAAACAGGAAATAATGAAAATTTTAATTTCTGGTGCATCTGGATTAATTGGAAAACAAATTGTAAATTCTTTAACGAACAAGGGCATCAAGTTATCTCCCTGCAAAGAAAATCTCCTTCAACGACACCGTATTGGGATATTGAAAATGGAATAATCAAAATAGGTTCTAATCATAAAGTTGATGTTGTTATCCATTTAACTGGGGAAAGTATTGCCAAAGGCCTTTGGAACCAACAAGATAATTAATGGGGTCATAATCATAATGAAATAATGGGGTCAGGCTTGACAAATGGGCATTTTCAATCGCTAAAGCGACACACATACTCACTATAACCGCAAATGACGGTTGGCATTAATTTACTTTCAATTTCTCTGTATTTAAATGGCATATTTTGCCACTGTGGATGATATCTCGTTTCTTATTAGGCGTTCATTGTTTATTTGTTCAATGTGAAAGTCCATTATCATTTCAACAACATTTTTAAGTTCGATAATTGCTTCTTTTTCAGAATAAGCAAATGCGAAGAAGCTTTGATGTCCTTCTACTTTAGCCAAATAGCCATCACCATCTTTTCCAATGGTCATTTTCATGATTATCGTCCTCTAATCTTTTTTGTTATTATATTTGTCTTCAGCATGAAGTAAACCTTGTTGTTTGTCTTTTGCTTTTTGCTTATTCTGCTCGTCTTTCATCAGTTTGTAGTTTATGGAGTCCACCAGTGCCTGCCAGCTCGCCTCGATAATATTGACCGACACCCCAACCGTCCCCCAGCGACACATCTCATCCCGGCTTTCTACAAGAACCCTGACCTGAGCCCCTGTCCCATATTCTCCAGAAAGAACCCGCACCTTATAATCAACCAGTTCCATGTCAGCAAGGCTTGGATAAAACCTGGTCAACGCCTTGCGAAGTGCCTTGTCCAGAGCATTCACCGGTCCGTCCCCAAGTGAGGCTGTATGGACTTCACTGCCGCCGACAAAGAGGCGGATGGTCGCCTCGGTCAGGGGCGGTTTATCCATCTGGTGTTTATAGTTGATGACCCTGAACCCTTCCGGCTCGAAGAAATTTCTCTGCAACCCCATAGCCCTGCGCATAAGCAGTTCAAAACTCGCCTCCGCCGCCTCGTACTGATAACCTTTATTTTCAAGGTCTTTCAGCTCTGTTATAATGGCTGCCATCAAGGGGTCATCAGGATCAAGGCTGAGACCATATTTTTCTGCCTTATGGATTATGTTGGAACGACCAGCCTGGTCTGAGATCAGCACCCTCCTTATATTACCGACCTTTTCCGGCTCAATATGCTCGTAGGTCATCGGGTTTCTTTGCACCGCACTGACATGGATGCCTCCCTTGTGGGCAAAGGCGGACTCTCCCACATAGGGCTGGTAACGGTTATGGGGGAGATTAGCCATTTCATCCACCAGACGGGAAGCCGAATACAAGCGGTCAATTTTTCCACTGGCTTTACATTCAAGCCCCATCTTGAGAACAAGAGCCGGCAGAATTGAAGTGAGGTTACAGTTACCACACCTCTCACCATAGCCGTTGACGGTTCCCTGCACCTGGGTCGCTCCTTCATTTACCGCAATCAAAGCGTTGGCAACTGCGGATTCCGAATCGTTATGGGTATGGATACCTATTTTTACACGGGCATTGATTTCGTCAAAATACTGCTTTACCCTTTCCATAATCGGCTTAATCTCATGGGGCAGAGTGCCGCCATTGGTGTCGCAGAGGATGATGGTCTCGGCACCACCCTTCACTGCCCGACCAATGGTTGCCAGGCAGTACTCCATGTTGTTCTTAAAGCCGTCAAAGAAATGTTCGGCATCATAGAGCAAATGTTTAACATGGGGACGGAGATATGCCAGAGAGTCTTCAATAATTAGAAGATTGTCTTCCATCTCAATACGCAGGGCATCCCTAACATGAATATCCCAGCTCTTGCCGAAAATGGTAATTCCCGGAGTCTTGGCATCAAGAAGGGCCTTGAGGTTGGGATCTTTATCCGCTGCATTTTTAAAATGTCTTGTTGAACCAAAAGCAGTCAGGACAGAATGTTTAAGCTTCACGCCCTGCATGGCCCGGAAATAATCAATGGACATGGGGTTTGAACCTGGCCAACCACCTTCGATAAAGTCAATTTTAAGTTCATCAAGACAACGGCTGACCCGGATTTTATCGTCCACAGAAAGATTAAAATTTTCAGCTTGGGTACCATCACGCAGGGTGGTATCGTACAATTCTATACTCATCGATCCTGCCATTCGTATCACCAATCCTCACCTGCTGCATCTTCCTCAGCAGGCATATTTTCTTTATCAAGGGCAAAGGCATCGTGTAATGCCCGCACCGCAAGTTCGGTATACTTTTCAGCAATCACACAGGAAACTTTGATTTCTGAAGTTGACACCATCTCCATATTTATCCCTTCATTCGCCAAGATCTGGAACATTGTTGAAGCAATCCCTGAATGGTTACGCATGCCAACTCCGACAATGGAAATTTTGGCGATGTTCTCGTCTCCACTCACCGCCTCTGCCCCTATTTCTTTCGCAATTACTTTAAGAAGCTCCATGGCCCTTCTATAGTCACTACGCATAACCGTAAATGTCATATCGGTGAGGTGACTGTCGCGGGTATTCTGGATAATCATATCGACAAGAATTCCCGCATCGGAGATGGGCAGAAAAATCTTTGCCGCAACTCCGGGCTGGTCTGGAACCCGCTTGATGGTAATTCGTGCCTCTTTTTTATTGTATGTAACGCCGGATACCAGCATGGATTCCATTATTTTTTTCTCCTCTACGACCCAGGTTCCTTCACTTTTGGAAAATGAGGAGCGAACATGTAACGGCACACTGTATCTCTTTGCCAGACCCACAGACCTGATATCGAGGACTTTGGCACCAAGACTTGCCAGCTCCAGCATTTCATCATAACTTATCTTGTCAATTTTACGAGCTTTATCGTAGATGTTTGGATCAGCTGTGAAAACCCCTTCCACATCTGTAAATATTTCACAGACATCTGCCTTTAACACTGCGGCAAGAGCAACAGCGGTTGTATCAGAACCACCCCTGCCAAGGGTGGTTATATCACCATCGTCATCGACCCCCTGAAAACCGGCTACTGTCACGATTTTCCCATCTTTTATATGCTTGTATATAAGGTCAGTGTCAATACCCATGATTCGGGCTCTGGTGTGCATATTATCCGTATGGATTGCGACCTGATCACCAAGTAAAGATACGGCATCGCCGCCGGCTGCCTTAACTGCCATGGCAAAAAGGGCAATGGTAACCTGCTCGCCTGTGGACAAGAGCATATCCATCTCTCTTTGGTTGGGGATTTTCTGAATATCTCCGGCAAACCCGGTCAGCCGGTCGGTTTCTCCAGACATGGCTGAGAGGACAACAACAATTTTGTTACCTTTTTGACTCAATTCCATGACCCGTTTGGCAACAGCTTTGATTTTTTCTGTGGAGCCAACCGAGGTTCCCCCAAATTTTTGAACAATAAGTGCCATATTTATGTTTATGTTTGTAATAGAAAATTATAGAGTACAAGGTTCAGTCCCAAATCAGTTGCTCATAAGTTCCAAGTGTGTGGATCGGATTAGCTGGTACAACGCAAAAAGCTGACAAACAGAAAAGACTATAATCAAAACAAAAAATATATAATGGCAATGTATGTGCGTAATCCGATGGGTACCGTGTTGTCGGATTACGCACATACATTGTGGCA